>NZ_JAALDV010000250.1:3618-11240 GCF_014145045.1 Dietzia sp. DQ12-76 | reverse complement strand
GTCGTCGGCTGACCCCCGGGTGCCTGAGTTCCCGTGGGGACCCCGGTCGGCGCGGTCGGCGTGGTCGTCGTGGGCACGGTCGTCCCGGTGACCGGTTCCGTCGGGGGGGTGCTCGTGGGGGTTCCCGTCGGCGCGGTCGGCTCGACCTCCGTGGTGGTCGCCGGGGGTGGGGCGGGCGTCCGGATGGCGACGACGGGCTGCTCCCTCACCATCGAGTACAGGATGCCCACCACCACGAACGTCACCAGCAGGATCGCGGTGGTCCGCGACATCGAGAAGAACTCCCCGAGGAGCGAGAGGACCTTCGGTCGGGGGCGACGGGACGGGGCGTCGGGATCGGTGGTCCCGCCGAGACCCAGCGGATCGCTGGTGATCACGGGTTCCCGCGTGGTCGTCGCCGCCGTGTCGTCTGGTGTGCGGTCGTCGGGTGTCGTGTCGTCGTCTCGGCGCTCGGCCATCACGCGCTCCCCTCTCCGGTCTGCGGGCGGACCATGCCCGCCCGGATCGCGGCCAGTGCCTCCGGTTCCAGGACGATGCCCTCCGCGCGGAAACGGCGCAGGATGACCGCGCGCATCCGCCGGCCGACCTCCCACTGCATGCCGGGCTTGGTGCGGGCCAGCAACCGGATCACGGTCTGCTCCAGGCGGATCGACTGCACTCCCATCACGGTGGGCTCATCCAGGATGTACTGGCCGACCCGCTCGTCGTCGAGGATCTCGCGGCAGACCTCTGCGAGGACCTCGTGGGCCTTGTCCATGTCGGCGTTGTTGGGCACCGGGACGTCGATGATCGCGCGCGCCCAGTCCTGCGACTGGTTGACCGCGGTGACGATCTGACCGTTGGGCACGATCACCGCCTCACCGTCGAGGGTCCGCAGACGCGTGATCCGCAGGGTGACGTCCTCGACGGTTCCCGCCGTCACCCCCGTCGCCGTGGTGAGCTCGACGATGTCGCCGTAGCCGTATTGACGCTCGGCAAGGACGAAGAACCCGGCCAGGAAGTCCTGGACGATCTTCTGCGCACCGAAGCCCAGCGCCGCACCGAGGACGGTCGCAGGCGCGACCAGCGCGACGAGGTTGACGCCGAAGCGCAGGAGGATCTGGATCCCGAACAGGATGTAGAGAACACCCACGGCGACATACGAGATCACCTGGATCAGGGAGTGGAGGTGCTTGGACTCCTCGGACCAGAATTCCTCGCCGGCGTGGCGTGAGTCTATCCGCCCCGTCCACATCCGCGCGATCTTGGCGATCACCCGGGTCAGCAGCGCCGCACCGAGGACGAGGAGGACGACCTCCAGGCCCTCGTTGCCCAACCACCTCAGGATCGGACTGAAATCACTCTGCAGACTCACTCCGCGTCGGCCCCCTCCCGCATCCGCCACCGGATGCCAGCCTCGATGAACCCGTCGAGGTCGCCGTCCAGGACCGCCGACGGGTTGTTGACCTCGAACTCTGTCCGCAGGTCCTTGACCATCTGGTACGGGTGCAGGACGTAGGACCGCATCTGGTTACCCCAGGAGGCGTTCCCCCCCGACCCGAGCGCGTCCAGCGCCGCCCGCTCCTCCTGCTGCTTGCGCGCGAGCAACTTGGCCTGCAGGACCTTCATGGCCGCGACCTTGTTCTGCAACTGGGACTTCTCGTTCTGGCACGTCACCACGATCCCGGTCGGGACGTGGGTGAGGCGGACCGCCGAGTCGGTGGTGTTGACGGACTGTCCGCCGGGGCCGGACGAGCGGTAGACGTCGACGCGCACCTCGTTCTCGTCGACCTCGATCGAGTCCGTCTGCTCCACCACCGGCAGCACCTCGACCTCGGCGAAGGACGTCTGCCGCCGACCCTGGTTGTCGAACGGGCTGATCCGCACCAGGCGGTGCGTGCCCTGCTCCACCGAGAGCGTTCCGTACATGTACGGGTCGTGGACGACGAACGTCGCCGACTTGATCCCGGCCTCCTCCGCGTACGAGGTGTCGTAGACCTCGACCTTGTGACCGGCCTTCTCCGCCCACCGCACGTACATGCGCATCAACATCTCCGCGAAGTCCGCGGCGTCGACACCGCCCGCACCGGCACGGATGTTGACCACGGCCTCACGCTGGTCGTACTCGCCGCTGAGCATCGTCTTGACCTCGATCGCCTCGACGTCCTCCCGGAGCTGCGCCCGCTCGGCGTCCGCCTCCTCGACGGCCCCGTCGCCCTCCTCCTCCGCGAGCTCGTACATCAGCGGGAGGTCCTCGATGCGCTGGCGGAGCTCACGGCACCGCCGCAGGTCGGCCTGGATGTAGGAGAGCTCGCTGGTGACCTTCTGCGCCCGTTCCTGGTCGTTCCACAGGTCGGGGTCAGCGGCCATCTGCTCCAGCTCGTCGACGCGACGGGCGAGTTCCTCGATGTCGAGGACCTTCTCGACCGTCGTCATGGTGGCGTCGAGGGCGGCGATGTCGGCGGAAACGTCGGGGTGCACGGCATCGGAGTCTACGCGGGTCGGCGTCCTCCTCGTGTTCGCCCACCCGCCACCCGCCCGAGGTCCGCCGCACGCCCCGCCGTCGCCTGACGGGGGTAGCGTCGCGGGGGACGGACCCGCTACCGCACGAGGTCGGCGGGCCACTGCGGACCAGCGGAGGAAGCCTATGCCCCCTGAGACCCGCCACCGGCGGCACCCCTCCGACGAGTCCGTCACGGCGATCGCGGACGAAGATCTGGCCGCCCGGCTCGTCGTCGACGCCGGGACCCTGGCGCGACGTCTCCGTGACGACGGACTGGATGTGCACCACAAGACCTCGGTGTCCGACGTGGTCACCGAGGCGGACAGGGCCGCCGAACACCAGATCACCACGCTCCTGGCCGCCCACCGGCCCGAGGACGGGGTCCTCGGCGAGGAGGGGACCCTCGTCCAGGGGCGCCACGAGCGCAGGTGGGTCGTCGACCCCGTCGACGGGACGTACAACTTCGTCAGCGGTTCCGACTACTGGTGTTCGGCCGTCGCGGTGACCGGCCCGGACGACTACCTCCTGGGGGCCGTCCACCGCCCCGTCACCGGAGAGACCTTCGTCGGAGGTTCGGACGTCCCCACCCGCCGCAACGGCGTCCCGGTGACCCGCCTCACCCCCGGTGCGTTGGCCGCCGGGAGCCTGGCCACCTATCTGCACCCGCCGTTCTTCGCCGACCCCGACCTCGCCGATCCCTTCCACCGCGTCAGCCGGGGCGCGGCGACCATCCGGATGCTCGGTTCGGGTTCGGTCGACCTCGCGGCGGTGGCCTGCGGCGTCCACTCGGTGTGGTGCCAGCACTCGTGCCCGGAGTGGGACTGGCTCCCCGGGCGGGCGCTCGTCGAGGGCGCCGGCGGGCTCTGCGCGACCGTCGAGGTGAACGGTTACGACTGGTTCGTGGCGGGCCGTCCCGGGGCCGTCGAGGACGCGGTAGCGCTTCTCCGGGGCTGAGTTAGACGCCCTGACCTGCACTCGAGACGATTTGAGGGGAAAGTGTGGCGCTCGGAACTTACTCCGAAGTAAGATGTCCGTCGACAGCACCGTCCACCGTCCGTCACGAGAACAGCTGGTGATGATGAGCAAGAATTCGACGTCCCCGTCCACGACCGGACGCGCGGAGACCTCCACTCCGGGCAAGAACCCCACGAGGATCGACGCCATCGGAGCCGCCATGCGCGCGCTCACGACGATCACCGGGTCGGAGTTCGCCGAGCGCTTCAACCTGCGCCACAAGGTCGACCGGGTCACCTACGAGGCCACCAAGACCGGCTTCAAGACCCTCGGCGCCGCCACCAAGTCCTTCAAGAAGGTCTCCGGATCCGGCGCGCCCAAGCGCCTGCCGGACGCCGACTCCGGGTCGAGGCCCGACCTCTTTGACCTCACCCTCGACGACGACCAGCAGATGATCGTCGAGACGGTCCGGGACTTCGCCACCGAGGTCATGCGGCCGGCCGCCCACGACGCCGACCACGCCGCCGAGGCCCCGGCCTCGCTGCTGGAGCGCTCCGCCGAGATCGGCGCCACCATGCTCAACGTGCCCGAGGAGTTCGAGGGCATCGCCTCCGAGCGCGGAGTGGTGACCAACTCCCTGGTCGCCGAGGCGCTGGCGTACGGCGACATGGGGCTGGCCCTGCCGATCCTGGCGCCCTCCGGAGTCGCCACCACCCTGACCCAGTTCGGGTCCGACGCGCAGCAGAAGAGCTATCTTCCGGCCTTCGCCTCCGAGAAGACCCCGGCGGCCGCCGTGGTGGTGGCCGAGCCCCGCCCGCTCTTCGACCCGTTCGAGCTCACGACCACCGCGACCCGCGGGCCGGGAGGCTTCACGCTCAACGGCGTCAAGTCGATGGTGCCCACCGCCGGCAGCGCGGAGCTCTTCGTCATCGCGGCCTCCCTCGACGGCGCCCCGACGCTCTTCGTGGTCGAGTCCGACACCGAGGGTCTCGTGGTCGAGGCGGACCCGTCCATGGGCCTGCGAGCCGCGGGCCTGGGACGCCTCGTCCTGACCGACGTCTCGCTGCCCTCCGATGCCGTCCTGGGTGGCCCCGACTCCTCCCCCGAGGACCGGGCCGCCACCTACGCCGACGTCATCCGCCTGTCCCGCCTGGGTTGGGCCTCACTCGCCGTGGGCACCTCGCACGCGGTCCTCGACTACGTGACCCCGTACGTCAAGGAGCGCCAGGCGTTCGGCGAGCCCATCGCCCACCGCCAGGCGGTCGCCTTCGCCGTCGCCGACATGGCCACCGAACTCGACGGCATGCGCCTGGTCACCTGGCGTGGGGCGTCCCGCGCCGAGCAGGGACTCCCCTTCGCCCGCGAGGCCGCACTGGCCCGCAAGATCGCCGCCGACAAGGGCATGAGGATCGGGCTCGACGGCGTCCAGCTGCTCGGTGGCCACGGGTTCACCAAGGAACACCCCGTCGAGCGCTGGTACCGCGACCTGCGCGCCGTGGGCGTGGCCGAGGGAGTGGTGGTCCTGTGATCACCACCCACCCCGCCACCCGCCCCACCCGGACTAAGGAACTCTGACGATGATCAACCTCGAACTCCCCAAGCGGCTCGAGGCGGGCGCCAACCAGGCCCGCCAGGTCGCCACCCAGATCTTCCGTCCCGTGTCCCGCAAGTACGACCTCGCGGAGCACGAGTACCCCGTCGAGCTCGACACTCTCAAGGCCATGATGGAGGCCATGGAGGACGCAGGGCAGGCCGCCTCCGGTGCCACCATGGGGTCGGGCGGCGCGCCGCGTCGCGAGGGCGTGTCCAACGGCGGCAACATGAAGTCGCTCCTCAACATCATCGAGACGTGCTGGGGGGACGTCGGACTCACCCTGTCGATCCCGCGCCAGGGCCTGGGCAACTCCGCGATCGCCGCGGTCGCCAACGACGAGCAGATGGAGAGGTTCGGACGGGTCTGGGCCTCCATGGCGATCACCGAGCCCGAGTTCGGTTCCGACTCCGCCGCGGTGTCCACCACCGCCCGGTTGGACGGCGACGAGTACGTGATCAACGGCACCAAGATCTACATCACGTCCGGTGCCCGGGCCGACCACATCGTCGTGTGGGCGACCCTCGACAAGAGCAAGGGCCGCGCGGCCATCAAGTCCTTCGTCGTGCCGCGCGAGCACCCCGGTGTGAACGTGGACCGGCTGGAGCACAAGCTCGGCATCCGCGCCTCCGACACCGCACAGATCACCTTCGACAACTGCCGGGTCCCCAAGGAGAACCTCCTGGGCGATCCCGAGGTCCGGGTGGACAAGGGTTTCGCCGGCGCCATGCAGACGTTCGACAACACCCGCCCGCTCGTGGCGGGGATGGCGGTCGGCGTCGCGCGTGCCGCGCTGGAGGAGATCCGGGCGCTGCTCGAGGAGGCCGGGCTGGAGATCGACTACGACCGGCCCGCGACCAGCCAGCCCGCCGCGGTGGCCAAGTACCTCGAGCTCGAGGCCGACTGGGAGTCCGCGTATCTGCTCACCCTGCGGGCGGCGTGGATGGCCGACAACAAGATGCCCAACACCAAGGAGGCGTCGATGTGCAAGGCCAAGGCCGGGCGCACCGGCTCCGCCGTGACCCTGGGCGCGGTCGAGCTGGCCGGCAGCTACGGCTACTCCGAGCGCAGTTTCCTGGAGAAGTGGTCGCGCGACTCCAAGATCCTCGACATCTTCGAAGGCACCCAGCAGATCCAGCAGCTGGTGATCGCGCGGCGACTGCTCGACCTGTCCAGCGCCGAGCTGAAGTGACGAGCTCCGAGGGCATCTTCTGAGCAGAACGCCCCTGCGGGCCATCGGTCCGCAGGGGCGTTCTTCGTCGACGTCGAAACCTTGCTCAGGGCTCCGTCCCGAGGTGGTCCCTCGCCCGCCGAACCCCGAACGACAGGGCAGCCCGCCAGTACTAGGTGAGCCGGTCTCCGGCCTTCCAGACAAATCCGTTTACGGCCTACCGCGAATCACTACTTTTCGCAGGCGACGCCGTCTCCGTCTCTATCCAGACCTGATCTGTATCCGGGGCTGCTCGGGTACAGGGGCGCGGCCCCGGCAGCCTTGGCTTCGGAGCAGTTTGCGTAGTAAGCGCTCGCAGGAACCGGCTCCGGTGCAAATGTCTGCGGCTGCGGCGCTGACTGTACCGGCGGAGGCTCGGGCGCAAGTGCGGGCCGGAACTCTTCCGGTAAGGGCTCGGGCTGCGGCTGGGGGGCCTGCGTGACTGCGCGCGTTGCCGGTTCGCTGCTTGCGGTGGTAGGACGCTGCAAAGAGGTGGTCTGCGTTGTGGTCGTCGTTCGGGGTGCCGTCGTTCGGAATGCCGTGGACGACGATGTCGTGGTGTCCGCCTCTTCGGAAGTGTCCCCACATCCGGCCAGGAGGAGCGGGGCAACTAGGACGGCAGCAAAGAATGTGCGCACGGAATGCCTTTCGTAGAGTGAAAGCATTCTTAACAGTTGTTACCGGCATCCGCCTCGCTTTGGGCGATTCGCTTGTGGCACCACTTCAACTGGTCCGAGGGACCAACTCCCCCTCAGGGGTCCGACTGGACATTCTCGTCTACCGCATCTCATCTCCCCGGGGACCACGCGAACCTCGACACCCGTCCTGACGTCCCCGTGATCGCGCGTCGCAACCTCGACCTGTCGTGCGCCGAGTTGCCTTGGATCACTGCCGGGGCGACTGGCGACAGGCACCATGACGGGTACGGTGCCGCGCGAACAGGAGCAGAACCGATGTCCCCTGACGACGACGTCCCCCTCTTCCGGGCCCCGATGCGGTCGCGGGACGACCGGGTGCCCGACGGTGGCGGAGTCGAGCGCGGCCTGCGCCTCGGCCTCTGCGGCATGGGAGGGCGCCTCGAGGGGCCGTCGCCGTCGTCGCTCGCCGAAGCGGTCGACGCCGCCGCGGCGCAGCACGACTCCAGGTTGGCCCGCCGGATCGAGCGGTTCGCCGACGCCCCCGACGGCGTCTACGTGTGGACCCGGGACGTCGACGGCCACTACTGGCTCGGGCGTCTCGCGGGGCCGTGGCGCTACGACGCCTCAGACGAGGCGCACTCGGTGGACCTGGTGCACGTCCGTGAGTGCACGTGGCGATCCGAACCGACAGACCGGTCGAGCGTCCCCGACGCCGTCCTGGCCACCTTCGCGCGCGGTGGCCGCAAC
>NZ_JAALDV010000250.1:0-3537 GCF_014145045.1 Dietzia sp. DQ12-76 | reverse complement strand
CCGCCGAACTGTGGGCGAGGTGAGGTCACCCGGCCAGCGCGCCTACCCCGCCAGGGCCGGGTCGACGAACTGCTCGTCCGCCTCGGCCCACACGTCCTCGCGCCCGATCCCGTCCGGGTCGATCCGTTCGACTGTTTCGGGCAGGTACACCATCCTCACCATCTCCTGGCCCCCCGGCTGGTCGCCGGCCGCAGAGTAGGCGGTGATCTCCACGGTCCCCGACCACTCGGAGTCCTGAACGGCGCGGAGAATGCTGATCGAGTCGTCCTGGGCGGCCTGGCTGGCGGCGGCCGGAGTGGCATCCGGCGGCAGGGGGAAGGTGACGGCGGCGAGGCCGGGTTCGAACTCGACGACGGCGCCCTCCACCTCCGCGGTGATGGCGTCGGCGAGCGCGGAGTGGGGGTCCTCCGCCGCGGGCTGCGCGGACTCCTCGGCATTCCCGGTGAACAGGAACACCAGAAGACCCACGACGATCACCACGACGATCAGCCCGAGGATCATGAACAGTCCCCTGCTGGCCCGGTCGCGTCGCTTGGGAGGAACGGTGGCATCGGTGCTGGTCATGGGTTCACCTCTCATCCGGGATGACCCCAGTCGTACCAGGTGGGCCGATGATCCACACCGATTTCGGGCGGTCCGCTCGGCGGGCCGTCAGGCCATCCGGAAACCGCGACCGGGCCAGTTGCGGTCGGTCGCATCGGTCACGATCGCATCGAACGAGTACGCCAGCGCCGGGAGGAAGAAGGGCGACTGCGCGGCGTGGAAGCAGGACGGCAGGAGTGGACCGACGCTGCCGATGGGCCCGGCGTTCGGAGGCATGTGCCCACCGGACAGCAGTCCCACCAGGCGACCGTCGCGGGTCACCGGACCACCGGAGTCCCCGTATCCCGCGCAGGCCTGGCTCCAGAACTTCGCGCCGTCGCGCTGCCACGTGATGCCACAGGTGTGCCCCGTGGACAACCCGTCCTTGCACACGACGTCACCGAACTCAGGGGCGGGACCGCGCCCGCTGACCCCGGGCTGGCGGACGGGGACCGCGGTACCCGGGTCGAGCCGGATCACCGAGTAGTCGAGGATCTCGTTACGCGTCGCGACGGTGCCGATCACCCCGGCTCCCGGGTCGCTCCGGAGGAAGACCGGGGAGTTGATCCGGTCGCTGCAGTGGGCGGCCGTGAAGGCCACCGGGGCTCCGGTGGCGTCATACCCGGCGGCGGTGAGGGTGCACCCGGCCACTCCGTTGACCAGCACCGGAGTGCCGCCGGCGACCGGGACCGCGGCCTGGGCGGCGGCGGGGGCCGCGAGTGCGGTCGCACCGGCCATCACAGCGGTCACGGCGAGCTTGGCCAGGCCGGTGAACCTCATGAGCGTGTCCTTCCCACCCCGGCAGACTGCCCGGGTAAACGCCCTGACAGCCTATCGGGCGCCGGCTCCGGCTGCACGGCGGGCGCGCCCCGCTACTCGCGGCGAGCCAGCCGTCCGACGGGCTCGTTCGGCGTCAGTGACCCTCGACCGTGATCCTGATCGACGGGCACTCGCCCGGATCCCCACCGATGTGGGCCCAGATGGCCTCGACCACGGGCCGGAGGAACACCTCCCCCACCTGGTCGACGAGCGTACGGACCACCTGCACCTTGTCCGAGGCCCTGGTGGAGGCCAGACCCCCTCGCCGCAGGCCCTCGATCTCCCTGGTGGTGAGGTCGACGATCGCCTCCAGCAACGGTGCCCCGCGACCGTCGGGTTCCAACAGGGCCCGGTTGAGGTAGCTCACGAGCTGCGGGTTCTGCCGGAGCATCTCGCGGACCGCGACGTTCCTGGCCTCCACCACCTCCGCCGGCGTCCCGGTGTGTTCCACCGTCGCCAGCGCCCCGACGACCCGCTCCACCACGAGGTCGTCGACGGCCCGGCGCAGGCCGTCCTTGGTGCCGAAATGATGCTGGATCAGGCCGATGGTCACCCCGACCTCGGCGGCGACCCGACGCATCGAGACCCGGTCCTCGCCGTACTCGGCGTACAGGGCCAGTGCGGCGTAGCGGATCCGCGCCCTAGCGGTGAGGTCCCCGTCGGCGGCACCGCCGCGGTCGGCTGTGGTCCCGGCCATGTGCGCCACCCCGTTCGTCGTCCCTCGACCGGCGTCTGCGTCCGGTCGATGTCGGAGACAATACCGCGACCATACGATTGCATAGCAAAGCATGCACTTGTATTGTGGTGGACGAGCGGGGCCGCCCGGGCCCCACGCGACCGACCCCTGGAGATCCCTCGTGTTCGAGACCGCCCCCTACCGCTCCCCGTGGATGACCGACGACCTGGACGCGCTA
This sequence comes from Dietzia sp. DQ12-76, assembly GCF_014145045.1. Lineage (NCBI taxonomy): Bacteria > Bacillati > Actinomycetota > Actinomycetes > Mycobacteriales > Dietziaceae > Dietzia > Dietzia sp. DQ12-76. Next base: position 1,222 of record NZ_JAALDV010000250.1, on the reverse strand, counting down.
CGCGCCCACACTCGTGCGTTCCTGGACAAGGAGACCGCGCCGAACCTCGAGCGGTGGGCCGCCGAGGGCGCGGTGGACCGAGGATTCTGGAACAAGGCCGGCGACGCGGGCCTGCTGTGCATCTCCATCCCCGAGGAGTACGGAGGGGGCGGCGGCACGTTCGCCCACGAGACCGTGATCGCCGAGGAGCAGACCCGGGCGCTCGACGACGGCTGGGGCAACTCCGTGCACAGCACGATCGTCGCCCACTACCTGCTCCAGTACGGCACCGAGGAGCAGAAGACCCGCCTGTTGCCGAAGCTGGCGACCGGCGAGATGGTGGGGGCGATCGCCATGACCGAGCCCGGAGCGGGTTCGGATCTGCAGGCGCTGCGCACCACGGCGGTGCGGGACGGCGACGACCTGGTGGTCAACGGCGCCAAGACGTTCATCTCCAACGGCATGCACTGCGACCTGCTCATCATCGTCGCCCGCACCGGTGGCGAGGGTGCCCAGGGGCTGTCGCTCCTGCTGGCCGAGACCACGGACCTCCCGGGGTTCGACCGCGGGCGCAAGCTCGACAAGATCGGCCTGAAGTACCAGGACACGATGGAGCTGTTCTTCGACGACATGCGGATCCCCGCCGCCAACATCCTCGGCGGCGAGGCGGGCGAGGGCCAGGGCTTCATCCAGCTCATGCAGCAGCTGCCCCAGGAGCGCCTCATCATCGCCGTCACCGCCGTCGCCGCGGCCGAGACCGCGGTCCGCCTCGCGGTCGACTACGCCAAGGAGCGCGAGGCGTTCGGCAAGCCCATCCTGAAGTTCCAGAACCTCCGCTTCGAGCTGGCCGAGTGCAAGACCGAGGCCCTGGCGGCCCGGACCCTCCTGGACCACTGCATCTCCCTGCATCTGGAGGGCAAGCTGGATCCGGCCACGGCGTCGATGGCCAAGTACTTCTGCACCGACAAGCAGTGCGAGATCATCGACCGCTGCCTGCAGGTCTTCGGCGGCTACGGGTTCATGACCGAGTACCCGATCGCCCGGATGTACGCCTCCGCCCGCGTGCAGAAGATCTACGGCGGGACCAACGAGATCATGAAGGAGCTGATCTCCCGGACCCTCTGAGCCCCACCACCCTGAGCCCCACCACTCCGAGCCCCACCACCCTGAGCCCCTCAGAGTTCGGACACGATCGCGCGGACGGCGTCACGGCCCGCCCGGTTGGCCCCCACGGTCGACTGGG
>NZ_JAALDV010000249.1:6762-17202 GCF_014145045.1 Dietzia sp. DQ12-76 | reverse complement strand
ACCACTGGCGAGCCCCGGGTGCCAGGGCCTCGGCGAGTAGTGCCGCCGCCGTGACCACCGACCCGTCGAGGATGCAGGGGGTCTTGCGGACCGCGGCCTGGGCGAGGAATCCCGCCATGGCGGCGAGGTCGGCGCCCGCGACCCGGCGGAGCATGCCCACCGGGTCGCGGAGGTCACCGGAGGCCCGGAACATCGCGTCACGGATCGCCGCGGTCTTGCGCATCCATCCGCCGTCGTCGATCCCGGTGCCACGGCCGACCAATTCGACCGGCTCGCGACCGGTGACGAGGCAGGTGATCACCGTCGCCGGCGTGGTGTTGCCGATGCCGAGGTCGCCCGCGATGAGCAGATCCGCACCCGAGTCGACCTCCTCGTCGGCGATCCTGCGGCCGGCCGCGACCGCGGCCCGGACCTCGTCGTGGCTCAGCGCGTCCTCACGATCGATCGACCCGCTGGAGCGTCGGATCTTGTGGTCGTCCAACCCTCCGGGGCGTTCCGCGGCCATGGACATGTCGGCCACCCGGACCGTCGCCCGCGCCGCGCGGGCGAGAACGGACACGGCCGCACCACCGCCCACGATGTTGTCGGCCATCTGCAGGGTGACCTCCTGCGGGAAGGCGGAGACCCCGTTCGTGGCCACACCGTGGTCGCCGGCGAACACCACGACCCGCGCTCGGTCGAGAGGACGGGGCGGGCAGGTCTCCTGGCACGCCGAGATCCACACCCCGATCTCCTCGAGCCGACCGAGCGAGCCCGACGGCTTGGTCAGCTCCAGCTGCCGGGCTCGGGCCTCGTCGGCCACGGTGTAAGAGGGCGGGTGGACCGGGGGGAAAGTCACGGGGTCGTCGTAGTACTCGACGTCCCCGAGACCGGGGAAGTCCTCGGGCCCCGGCGCGACCGCCACCGCGACCACCTTCTCGACCCCGGGCCGGGTCTCCGGAGCGGGTGGCGGCTCGATCGCTCGCTGCGCGGCGGGGACCGCGGTGTCAGAGAGTGTCAGGACCCGCCCGGCGACGACGAGGACGGCCGAGTCGCACACGTCGGCCAGCCGCCGGTTGAGCCCACCGAGCAGATCCGAGAAGAGGCGCCCGGAGAGCGAGTCGGGCACGACCCCGAGGCCGACCTCGGGGGACACGAGGATCAGCGAACCGGTGTGGGCGGTGACCGCCGAGACCAACGAGTCGACCTCACCGGCCACGGCCGCCCCGCCGTCGGACCATCCGAGGGTGGCGTCCATCCTGCGGGTCAGCCAGCCTCCGAGGTCGTCGACGAGGACCGTGTCGTCGGGGTGATCGGCGAGTACCCGTGTGATCTCGTCGGTCTCCTCGGTGGACCACTCGGCCGGCCTCCGGTCCTTGTGCACGGCGATCCGGGCGGTCATCTCCGCGTCGTCGTGGTCCGATCGCGCGGTGGCGACGTACACCACGTTCCCGCCGGTGGCCACGGCCACCGATTCGGCGTGGGCGGACTTGCCCGAGCGGGTGCCGCCGAGGACGAGCAGGCGCATGGCGTTCGGGGCCTTTCCGTGGATCGTCGGTCAGGTCGGCTGTCGGTGGGATCAGCCGTCCGTCAGGTCAGCAGTAGGTCAGATGGAGTCGCCGGGACGGACCCTCGGGCGTGGGGTGCGGAGCATCCGCGGCTGGGTCGCCCGCATCACCGCGTACCACCCCATGCCGAATCCGGTGTCCTCGGTGCCCGGGAACCGCTCGCGGACGACACTGTTGACCTTGCGCCCGAGCAGGATGCCGTCCACCACCACGACCACGATGAGGATGAGGAACAGGTTCTGGCTGTAGAACATCAAGGCGGGGTTGGGGATCAGCTGGAAGATGATCACGAACAGCGCGAGCGGCATGAAGAAGTTGATCAGGCGCCGGTGGGTGTCCACCCAGTCGCGGGCGAAGCGACGGACCTCGCCGCGGTCGCGCGAGAGGACGTAACGGTCGTCGCCGGCCATCATGAGCTGACGGCGCTCCTCACGGGCGGCCCGCTCCTCGGCCTTGGAGGCTCTGCGCTCGTCTTTGGACATGTTCGCCCGGGCGGCCTTCCGCCGCTCCTTGGCCTCCTTGCGGGTGACGGGCGCCGTGACGGGCCCGGTCCGCAGACCTCGCGCGCGCTCCTGGTCCCTCCGCCTGGGGGTGGGCTTGCCCTTGCCCGCGGGTCGCCGGGCGTCCCCTGCCGGAGCCGCGGAATCAGCCCCAGCACCGGCCGCAGCCGCTCCGGGGGAGGACTCCGGCCCGGAGTCGGAACCCGTCGAGCCCTTGCCGGGGTCGTCTTTACTGGAGCCGAATGCACGCAACTTCACGCACCCAGGCTAGGCGATCGTGCCGCACCGAGGTTACTCACCCGCCGCTCCCTGCAGGCGTATCGTGTCAGTCGACGCGGCGTCCGGGGAATAGAGAGCTCCCCGGTGGACGTTGCACCACCGTAGGACGCCACCGAAGACCCTCTCGGATCGCAAGGAGAACCGACATGACCACTGCGGAGAACACCGCCACGGAGACCACCGCCACCGGTGTGCTGCTCACCGACGCCGCCGCCTCGAAGGCCAAGGCGCTCCTCGACCAGGAAGGCCGCGACGATCTGGCGCTGCGCATCGCCGTCCAGCCCGGTGGTTGTGCCGGCCTGCGCTACCAGCTCTTCTTCGACGACCGCTCGCTCGACGGCGACGTCGTGGACGACTTCGGCGGCATCAAGCTCGCCGTCGACCGGATGAGCGTCCCCTACCTGACGGGTGCGTCGATCGACTTCGTCGACACCATCGAGAAGCAGGGCTTCACCATCGACAACCCCCAGGCCACCGGCTCGTGTGCCTGCGGAGACTCGTTCAACTGAGTTCACCAGGGTAGTTCCCGGGGCGAGCCCGGGGCACCGACGACCCGGACCGACAGCGTGTCGGCCCGGGTCGTCTACTGTCTGGAGCATGTCAGTAGTCATCACCGGTTCCATCGCCACCGACCACCTCATGACCTTCTCGGGTCGGTTCTCCGAGCAACTCCTGCCGGAGCAGCTCGCCCACGTGTCGCTGAGCTTCCTGGTGGACTCCCTCCAGATCCGCCGCGGCGGAGTGGGTGGCAACATCGCGTTCGCGCTCGGCGTGCTCGGCCGTCGTCCCCATCTGGTGGGGGCCGCCGGTGAGGACTTCGCCGAGTACCGCGACTGGTTGGAGAGGCACGGCGTCGACACCTCGGCGGTCCACATCAGCTCCGCCCTGCACACCGCGCGGTTCGTGTGCACCACCGACTCGGGCATGGCCCAGCTGGCGTCGTTCTATCCGGGAGCGATGGGGGAGGCGGCCACCATCTCGCTGGCCCGCCTGGTCGACCGCATCGGCCGGCCCGAGATCGTCCTCATCGGCGCCAACGACCCGACCGCGATGAACTCGCACACGGCGGAGTGCCGCGAGCTCGGACTCGACTTCGCCGCAGACCCCTCCCAGCAGCTGGCGTTCCTCGACGGTGAGGCGGCCGCAGCGCTGGTCGACGGCGCCCGGTACCTGTTCACCAACGAGTACGAGTACGAACTGCTGCTGAACAAGACCGGGTGGACGGCCGGGGAACTGGACGACAAGGTCGGCACCCGCATCACCACCCGCGGCGGCAAGAGCGTGATCATCGTGGAGAAGGGCGCCGAGCCCCTCGAGGTGGGCATCGTGCCCTCTGACAACTTGCTCGACCCCACGGGCGTCGGCGACGCGTTCCGCGCCGGCTTCCTCACCGGGGTCGTCGACGGCCTCTCGCTGGAGCGTTCAGCCCAGTTCGGTGCTCTCATCGCCACCCACGTGCTGGAGACGACCGGCACGCAGGAGTGGAGCATCGACCCGGCGGCCGCGCGCCGGCGTCTCGCCGCGGCCTACGGGGACGAGGCCGCGGAGGAGCTCGCGGTGCTCCTCCCGGCGTGACCCGCCTGAGGACCTGAGAGACCCGGCCCGCCCGGCTAGAGGCGGACGGGGTAGTCCCGTTGTTCGATGTCGGGGACGATGCGCCCCTCGACGAAGATGCCGTGCCAGATCATGAAGCACAGCATGGTCCAGATCCGGCGGCTGTGGTCGGACTCGCCACGGCGGTGCTCGTCGAGCATCCGCAGGACGGCGGCCTTGTCCACGAACTCGTCGGTGCCCGAGGCCAGGACCTGCCCGCGAGCCCAGTCGTGGAGCTCGGGTCCGGCCAGCCAGTGCCGGGTCGGAACCGGGAAGCCGAGCTTCTTCCGGTGCAGGACGTGCGCGGGGACGATCCGTTCGAGGGCCTGACGGAGCGCGTACTTGGTGGTCCCGTGCGCCACCTTCTCCGTGTACGGCAGGCGCGAGGCCACCTCGTAGACCTCTCTGTCGAGGAACGGCACGCGCAGCTCGAGCGAGTTGGCCATGGTCATCCGGTCGGCCTTGACCAGGATGTCGCCGCGCAGCCACGTGAACAGGTCCAGGTGCTGCATGCGGGCGACGGGGTCCCAGCCGCGCGAACGCTCGTAGATGGGGCCCGTGACGTCCTGGTGGCCCCATTCGGCCCGGTAGTCGGTGAGGACCGAGCGGACCTGGTCTTCCGAGAACGAGCGCGCGTTGCCGTAGTAGCGGTCCTCGAGGGTCATGGATCCCCGGTGCAACAGGCTCTTGCCGCGGGTGCCCTCGGGGATCCGCGTGCTCACCCGCCCGAGGGCCCGGCGAAGGCCGCCCGGGACCTTCTCGAACGGCGCCAGGGACAGTGGCTCCTTGTAGATGGTGTACCCGCCGAAGAGTTCATCGGCCCCCTCGCCGGACAGCACCACCTTGACGTGCTTGCGGGCCTCTCGGGCGACGAAGTACAGCGGCACCAGCGCCGGATCGGCGACCGGTTCGTCGAGGTACCAGATGATCTCCGGGATCGCGGCGGCGAACTCCTCCGGTGAGACCACCTTGACGATGTGCTCCACACCGATCGCCGCCGCGGACTCCGCGGCCACGTCCACTTCGGAATAACCCTCCCGCTCGAAGCCGGTGGTGAAGGTGAGGAGGTTCTCGTTGTGACGCCGCGCAAGGGCGGCGATGGCGGTCGAGTCGATGCCGCCGGACAGGAAGGACCCCACGGTGACGTCGGCCCGCATGTGCTTGGCGACGGAGTCCTCCAGAGCCACCGCGATCTTCTCGTAGCGGCGCTCGGCGTCACCGTCGGCGATGGGTGCCACGGGGAACGTCGGCTCGAAGTACCGCTCGATCACGGGGACGGTGCCGGGGGAGACGGTGGCGTGGCATCCGGACTCCAGCCGCCGGACACCGCGCGTCAGCGTCTCGTCCTCCGGGACGTACTGGAGGGTGACGTAGTGCTGCAGGGCGCGGGCGTCGAGAGACGTGTCGACGTCCAGCACCCCCGCGAGCTCGGTGATCGACTTCTTCTCACTCGCGAACGCGGTGCCCCCGGGCCCGCTGGCCATGTAGAGCGGTTTGATGCCAAAGGGGTCGCGCGCGACGAAGAGCGTGCGCTCGACGGTGTCCCAGATCGCGAAGGCGAACATCCCGCGGAGTCGGCGGACCGCCGCGGGGCCCCAGTGGTGGAAGGCGACGATGATCGGCTCGCCGTCACCCTCGGTGCGGAACTCGGCGTCGAACTCCGCCCGGAGCTCCGCACGGAGTTCGACATAGTTGTAGATCTCGCCGTTGAAGGTCAGGACGTAGCGATCGGGGCTCTCGGGAGGTCCCCAGCGCAGCGGTTGGTGTGAATGGGCGATGTCGATGATCGACAGTCGGTTGAAGCCGAACGCCAGGTCGTCGTCGACCCAGGTCCCCACTTCGTCCGGGCCACGGTGCCGCTGGCACCCCATCGCGTCCAGGACCCTCGACTCGTGGGTGCGGGCGGAGCCGTCGGGGGTGAGCAGACCAAGCAGGCCACACATTCGTCGGGTACCTCGTCGATCGTCGTCGGGGGTGGGGCAGATCCCGCGTCCGCGGGCCACGATGGACTCGAATACTACTGGTCCCGGGGTTCGGGCCCACGGCACCGGAGGGTGGAGGGGTGGGATGGGTGAAATGCCGGGACCCGCGGCCTCCAAACTGAGAGCCGTGGTCTACGATTCCTAAGTGTCCCGGCCACGTGGTCGGTGCCGCTGATCAGGAAGGCGTGATGGTGGAACAGCGTGACGGGCGTCGTCGGACGCGCAGGGCTGCACTCGCGGTGTCGCTCGCCACAGTGGGCTTGGTGTTGTCCGGTTGCAGCCTCCACACCGACAACAAGTGGTGGAACCAGACCGTGAACTTCGGGTTCCCGAACGGGATCACGCCCGAGGGCATCGCGATCAGGGAGTTCTGGACGGGCACCGTCATCACGTCTCTGATCGTCGGGTTCTTCGTGTGGGGCCTGATCTTCTGGACGATGGCCTTCCACCGCAAGAGGAAGAACGACGACGGCGAGTTCCCGCGTCAGACCGCCTACAACGTCCCGCTCGAGTTGGTCTACACCGCCGTGCCGTTCGTGATCATCTCGGTGCTCTTCTACTTCACCGTCATCACGCAGAACAAGGTCCTCGACCTCCGTCCGGAGGAGGAGGTCGGCGTCAAGGTGGACGTCACCGCCTTCCAGTGGAACTGGAAGTTCGGGTACAACAAGGTCGATGTCGCCGGCGTGTCCATCGAGGACGGCACCAACGAGGAGGCCCAGCGTGCTGCCGAGGAGGCCGGCGTTCTCTCCGAAGAGGAGCGCATGGCCCGCGGTCATCACGGTGAGCCCGCCGCAGGCGGTCCGATCCACGGTCGCCTGGCGGAGGACAAGTCGTACCTGCACTTCAACGACATCGAGACCGTCGGAACCTCGGAAGAGGTCCCGGTGCTCGTCCTCCCGACGGGAACCCGTATCGAGTTCCGCCTCGCTGCTGCCGACGTGATCCACTCGTTCTGGATTCCCGAGTTCATCTACAAGCTCGACGTCATGCCGCACCCGGGCCAGAACCAGCAGCTGAGCATGTTCCAGATCGCCGAGATCGAGCGTGAGGGTGCGTTCGTCGGTCGATGCGCCGAGATGTGCGGCGCGTACCACGCGATGATGAACTTCGAACTCAGGGCGGTCTCGCCGGAGGCCTTCGCGGAGTACATCCAGTTCCGCCAGGACAACCCGATCGCGTCCAACGCCGAGGCGCTCGCGGCGATCGGTGAGGCGCCCTATTCCACCTCCACGGCACCGTTCAAGACCGGCCGCAGCGATACCCGCGACCAGAACAACATCATCGAGAACGCATCCGCTAACTGACGTCTCTCCCGGTATCACGCGAAGGGCTCCTGCACGATGAACGCAACAGTAAGAATCTTCGACGGACTGGTGGTCTTCCTCGCCATCCTGGCTGTCGCGTACACCTACCTCACGGGCACCTCGCGTACCGGTATCGAATGGGTGGGCGCGACCGCGCTCGTGCTCTCCGCCGGACTGTGTCTGTTGATCGGCGGGTACCTCCGGTTCGTGGCGCGACGCATCAGCACGCTCCCCGAGGACTACGAAGAGGCGGAGATCTCGGACGGCGCCGGCGAACTCGGATTCTTCAGCCCGCACAGCTTCTGGCCGTTCTTCGTCGCGGCCTCGGTCATGATCACCGGCTTCGGCGCGGCGTTCTGGAACTGGTGGGTGCTGCTCGCCGGTGCGACCGCGTTGATCATCACCGCTTGTGCCCTGGTGTTCGAGTACCACTGGGGTCGCGAGAAGCACTGATCCGACGTCGGCCGCCAACCGGTCAGAGGCCCCCACCGCGGTCGCGGTGGGGGCCTCGTCGTCCCGGTGGGTGCCTTCGCGTCAGGAGCTACAGACCCATGTCCTTGGCGATGATGGTCTTCATGACCTCGTTGGTCCCGCCGTAGATCCGGTTGACCCGGTTGTCGGTGTACAGGCGTGCGATCGGATACTCGTTGATGAACCCGTAGCCTCCGTGCAGCTGGAGGCAACGGTCGATGACCTCGGCCGCGATCTCGGTGCAGAACAGCTTGGCCGATGCGGCCTCGGCCGCGGTGAGCTCTCCCTCGTCGAGCGCCTCGAGCGCCCGGTCGGCGACGGCCTGCGCGGCGTCGACCTTGGCCTGGCATGCGGCCAGCTCGAACTTGGTGTTCTGGAACGAGGCGACCTCCTTGCCGAAGACCGTGCGCTGCTGGGTGTACTCCTTTGCGAAGCGGACCGCGGCAGCGGCCTGGGCGTACGCCCCGTAGGCGATTCCCCAGCGCTCGGACGGCAGGTTCTGCCCGAGGTAGTAGAAGCCACGGTTCTCCTCGCCGAGCAGATCCTCCACAGGGACCTTGACGTCGCTGAAGGCCAGTTCTGCGGTGTCGGAGGTCCTCAGGCCGACCTTGTCCAGCTTGCGTCCCACGGAGTAACCCTCGAGCGAGGTGTCGACGGCCAGGAGAGAGATCCCGAAGCGACGGTCGTCCTCCCGGGGGGGAGCGGTCCGGGCGCAGACGATCACGCGGTCGGCGTGGACACCTCCGGTGATGAAGGTCTTGGCGCCGTTGAGTACGTAGTGCGTGCCGTCCTCGGAGAGCTTCGCGGTGCTCTTCATGCCCGCGAGATCCGAGCCGGTCCCCGGTTCGGTCATGGCCAGGGCCCACATCTCCTCACCGGAGACGAACTTGGGCAGATACCGCTGCTTCTGCTCGTCGGTCGCCAGTGCCTTGATGTAGGGCAGGCCCAGCAGGACGTGAACGCCCGACCCGCCGAAGTTCACGCCGGCGCGGGCGGTCTCCTCGGACTGGATGGCCTCGAACTTGTGCGAGTTGATCCCGGCTCCGCCGTACTCCTCGTCGACGTTGATGCCGAAGACGCCGAGGTCGGCGAGCTTGTAGTAGAACTCACGCGGCACCATGCCCGCGTCGAACCACTCCTGGAAGTGCGGGGACACCTCCGCTTCGATGAAGGCGCGAATTGTCTGGCGGAAGGCCTCGTGGTCTTCGTTGAACACTGTGCGGCGCAAGGGTGTGCCTTTCCATTGGACGACCCGCCATGAGAGGGGGACGGGCCGATGAGGTGAATGTCTCCTACCGAACCTGATCGTACAAGGCCGTGGACGGCGGCACGGCGAGGGTTACCCGCTGGTAGCTTCACGGCGCCGGGGAGGTGCCGCCCGGGCGTGGCCGGAAGCCGAGTGCGTCCCCGGCGACGATGCGGATGGGTCCACGTAGATCGGTGCCGGAGACGACCTCGCCCCGCTGGGTCACGGCGACCACGCCGTCCGCGCGCAGGTCCAGAGCGACCTCTCGCGCCGTCCCCATGAGTTCTCGCCAGTCGTCGCCGCCGACGGCGCGGGCGGCGTCGCTGGGACAGATCGAGCTCTCGCCCCGGGAGCGCAGAAGTGTCCGGATCGTCGCGGCCAACCGGTCCCGCGTGCCCTGCTCGGTGGGCTCCCACCAGGGGTCGCCCCGCTCGCCCAGGGCTACCTTGGCATCCTGCACCATCACCCGGGCGGCGTCGCCGTCGGACTTCACGAGTCGGCGGCCGGTCATGAGCGCGGAGACCAACTCTGTCCTCAGCGCGTCCGGGATCGAGGGATCGGTGGCCCGCCACCGTCGTCCCTTGACCACGATATAGCGGCCGTCATCGGTGTGGTCGACCTGGTTGTCCGTCACACCGCGATCATGCCCGCCCGTCGTCGGGGTGTCACGGGTCCGGTCGTTCGCCGCGCGGGCGGGGTCGTCGCGCTATCGTAGAACGTGTTCTAGAAATGCCGATCGCCGGTCGGAGGTCCCGGTGACGACGAGACGAGGAGAGCCCGTGGCGGAGCAGGACAGTACGGTCGAGACGGAGTTCGATGTCGTCGTGGTGGGTTCGGGCGTCGCGGCCCTCTTCGGGGCGGCCGTGGCGGCCTCCCGCGGCATGGCGACGTGCCTGGTCGAGAAGACGGATCGTTTCGGCGGGACGTCCGCGTACTCCGGAGGCGCGGTGTGGTTGCCCGGCAACCGGGTGCTCGCGCGCGACGGGGTGGAGGACTCGGTGGAGGCGGGCCGGACCTACTTCCGCGCCGTGGTGGGCGACCGGACCGCCCCGGACCTCCAGGACGCGTACCTCAACACCGGCCCGATGGTCGTCGACCATCTGTTGGACTCTCTGGAAATCCCCATGCGGTTCCAGGCGTTCCCGGACTACTTCGACGCACCCGGTCGCCAGCAGATGGGCCGGAGCATCTACCCCAAGCCGATCCCCGTCGACGAGCTCGGCGGGCGCGCCGGTGACATCCGCGTCTCGGTCCCGTCGGACCAGTTCGGTATCCCGGAGCACCCCACCAGAGTGGAGGGTGGCCGCGCCTGGGTGGCCCGGCTCGTCCTGGCGCTGGACGACATGGAGGCCGCGGAGCTCCGGCTGTCGACGGCGGCAGAGCATCTCCTCCGCGACGACGAGGGGCGGGTCGTGGGGGTCGAGGTGCGCGACGGCTCGGGGTCGCGGTCGATCGGGGCACGGCGCGGTGTACTCGTGGCCGCCGGCGGCTTCGAGCGGTCGACGGAGCTGCGAC
>NZ_JAALDV010000249.1:0-6714 GCF_014145045.1 Dietzia sp. DQ12-76 | reverse complement strand
CAGCGGATGCCGACCGCCGCGTGGTCGGCATCCCACCCGGATACCGGCACCGGTGACGCCGTCCGGATGCTCGACGAGGCCGGAGCCCTACTGGACCTGCTGGACCAGTCGTGGTGGTGCCCGGCAACGCTGTTCCCGAACGGTCGCGCCGCGTTCACGCTCGGTTTCCGTTCCGGGATCATCGTCGACGGCACCGGCCGGCGATTCGCCGACGAACTCCTGCCGTACGACCAGATGGGCCGGCGCATGCGCGCTCGGATGGACGACGGTGCCGGCGAGGAGTTCTGGTTCGTCTTCGACGACGTCGAGGCGGGCGGGTACCCGGCGATCTGCGTCCCCGGCCCCGATCCCGATCAGCATCGCGAGGCCGGTCTCTGGCGCACCGCCGGATCGATCGGGGAACTGGCGGAGGCCATCGGCGTCGACGAGGTCGTCCTGGGGGAGAGCGTCGCACGGTACAACGGCTTCGCCGCCCGTGGACAGGACGATGACTTCGGTCGGGGTGAGGATCCCTACGGCCGCTTCTTCCTCGGTGCGTCGTCACCTGAGGAGTGCCTGCGGCCACTCGAGGGCGAGCGCTTCCACGCCGTACGGCTCGTCCTCGGGGATCTGGGCACCAAGGGGGGCGCGGTGACCGACCACCACGGCGCCGTGCTGGATACCGACGGCGCCCCGATCCCGGGCCTGTACGCCGCGGGCAACTCCTCGGCGTCGGTGTCAGGTGAGGCGTACCCCGGCCCCGGCGTACCCCTGGGGTCGGGCATGACGATGGCCTTCCGGGCTGTCGCCGACATGGCCGGCGAGTCGATCCCGGTGGATCCGTTCGCCGTCGCCCCCTGAGCCGAGCTCCCTTCAGCCGAGCTCCCCGGAAACGGCGACGAGAGGAAACGACAGCGGGCCGGATCCTCCTGTCGGAGGCCCGGCCCGCTGTCGTATGTCGTCGGAGGATCAGTACTCGTGGCGACGAGTACGGTTCTCCTCCTGCAACGTGGTGAGCATCGAGTGCTCCCGGTCGTGCTTGCCGTGCTCGGACTCGTCGAGCATGTGGACCTCGTCGGCCGGGTCCGCCGTCAGTGCACCACGCGGGGGGCGACCGGCGGCACCGAGCTGGTTCATCTTCGTGGGCACCTTGGCACCGGCGTACTCGAGCGGCACCGCGTGTCCGTGCTCGTCGACCCCCGCGAGCGGCTGGTGGACCTCGACGAACTCGCCCTGCGGCATCCGCATGATGATGCCGGTCTCGATTCCGTGCTCCAGAACCTCCCGGTCGGCCCGTTGGAGGCCCAGGCAGAGCCGGTAGGTGAAGAAGTACATGAGCGGCGGCAGAAGGATGAGGCCGATCCGTCCCGCCCATGTGGTGGCGTTCAGTGAGATGTTGAAGTGATAGGCGATGAGGTCGTTGGATCCCATCAACACAAGGATCACGTAGAACGTGATGGCCATGACACCGGCCGCGGTACGAACCGGCACGTCGCGCGGACGCTGGAGCAGGTTGTGATGCGCGGTGTCGCCGGTGAGCTTGGCCTCGATCCACGGGTACAGGAACATGATCACGACCATCGCGCCGAGCATCACGGCGACCCAGAGCACCGCGGGGATGGTGTAGTTGCCCAGGTAGATCTCCCACGCGGGCATCACTCGCGCGCCGCCCTCGGTCCACAACATGTACCAGTCGGGTTGCGAGCCGGCCGATATGTGGGATGGGTTGTATGGCCCCAGGTTCCATATGGCGTTGATCGTGAACATGCCCGAGAAGAGCATGAGCATGCCGACGGTGATGGCGCCGAACGCGACCGACTTGACCGCGAAGACCGGGAGGATGCGGACGCCGACGACGTTGTTCTCCGTGCGGCCGGGCCCGGGGAACTGCGTGTGCTTCTGGTACCAGACCAACGCGAGGTGCGCGGCGATGAGCGCCAGGATGATGGCGGGGATGATCAGCACGTGCAGGATGTAGAAGCGCGGGATCAGGAGATCGCCGGGGAAGTCCCCGCCGAAGATCATCCAGTGCATCCAGGTCCCGATGACCGGGAGTCCGACGATGATGCCTGAGGTGATCCGGATACCGGTACCCGACAGGACGTCGTCCGGCAGGCCGTAGCCGAGGAAGCCCTCGACGATACCCAGCAGCAGCAGCACACAGCCGATGACCCAGTTCGCCTCACGCGGGCGACGGAACGCGCCGGTGAAGAAGATCCGGATCATGTGGACGACCATCGAGGCGACGAAGAGCAGCGCCGCCCAGTGGTGGATCTGACGGACGAAGAGCCCGCCACGGACCTCGAAAGAGATGTTGAGCGCGGTCTCGTAGGCACGGGAGATCTCGATGCCGTTGAGGGGCGCGTAGGCGCCCTGATAGATCACCTTCGACATCGACGGGTCGAAGAAGAGCGTGAGGTACACACCCGAGATCAGCAGGATGATGAAGCTGTACAGGGCGATCTCGCCCAGCAGGAAGGACCAGTGCGTGGGGAAGACCTTGTTGATCTGCCGGCGCATGCCCTTGGCCATGGTGTATCGCGAGTCGAGATTGTTCCCGACCTCCGCGAGTTTGGTGTTGTTACTCATGAACGACGCTCCCAGAAGGCAGGTCCGACCGGCTCGATGAAGTCACCGTTGGCGACGAGGTATCCCTCGCTGTCAACCGCGATGGGCAACTGCGGCAGTGCGCGCGCGGCGGGGCCGAAGATCGGCTTCGCGTACTCGAGCGCGTCGAACTGCGACTGATGGCACGGGCAGAGGAAGCGGTGCGTCTGCTGCTCGTACAGTGAGGTGGGGCATGCGAGGTGTGTGCAGATCTTCGAGTAGGCGTAGAGGTCGCCGTAGTTGAAGTTCTCCTGGCCCTTGCGCTTGATCACCTTGGCCGAGTCGGCCGGGCGGAAGCGGATCAGCATGACCGAGTTCCGAGCTCCGTGGATCGAGTGCATGTGCTCCTCGAAGTCGCCCAACGCGCTCGCGGGGAGCGGGAACACCGACTCGAGTCCGCCGGCTGCCAGGTCCTCGACGTGGATCCGTTCGAGGCGACCCTCACCCGCGGGCGGATGGCCGTCAGGGAAGACCTTGCCGGTGTCGCGACCGAGGTACACCTTCTCGGCGGGGAGCCCGTCCGGCCGGGTGTCCGAGGCAAGGGTCCACCCCGTGGTGTGCAGCGTGCCGTCTCCCGCGATGGTCATCTCCCCGCGGCGCCACGGGTTCTTGATCATGCCCCCGAGAGGCAGGATCGCGGACAGCCCGATGAGAGCCACGCTCGCACCGAGGAACCCGCCCATGACCTTGCGGCGACCGAGGGTCGAGGTCTTCCACGAGTCGTTGAGACCGGCGACGATCGTCCGACGGTCGATGTCCTCGGACGGCCCGTCGTGGCGGGTCTGGACCGAGATCTCCTCCGGGATGAACTTCTTGGTGAACTGCACGGCCCCGAATCCCAGGAACAGGATCGACAGTCCGATCGTCAGGCCGAGCAGAGGCGTGTACGCCATGTAGAGCCAGTAGCCGTCCTCGCCCTGCCCGCGGTACTCCCACGGCCACGCGATATAGATCACGGCGAAGGCGAGCGCGAGGACCGCTGACAGCGCGAACCATGTGGTGACGATGCGGGCGGCGCGCTTCTCGGCACGGGAGGTGACACCCTCCGGCCACCGTCCCTCGCGGAATCGGACGTCGACCTCGTCGAGCTCGGTACCCAGCCGGACGAGCTCGGAGTCGCTCATCCGGTCGAGGTCCGCGGCGGACGGGTTCTTGGGGGTCTCACTCATGAACGGGATCCGATCCAGAGGGTCGCACCGATGAGGGCGACGATGCCGACTAGCCAGATGGCCACACCTTCGGTCACGGGGCCGAGTCCGCCGAGCGCGTAACCGCCGGGGGAGACCTTGGAGTCCGTGTCCCTGATGTAGGCGATGATGTCCTTTTTCTCGTCAGGCGTGAGCTGACGGTCCGAGAACTTGGGCATGTTCTGCGGCCCGGTGAGCATCGCTTGGTAGATCTCCTGCTCGTTGGCAGGGTCCAGAATCGGGGCGTACTTGCCCGCCGACAGCGCGCCACCGCGACCGGTGAAGTTGTGGCAGGAGGCGCAGTTGAGCCGGAAGAGCTCGGAACCACGCGCGATCTCCTCGGCCCGGGCCTCGCCCGAGGCCCCCAGCAGCGACTCCTGGGCGATGGAACCGTCGGGATCGGTGACGATCTCGGGGCCACCACCGAAGAGATCGACGTACGCCGCGAGCGCGATGATCTGGTGCTCGCTGTAGCGCGGCTTCTTCCGCTCGGCCTGGGCCTCGTTGTTGGCGGCGGGCATACGACCGGAGTGGACCTGGAAGTAGGTCGCCCCCGCGCCCGTGCCGACCAGCGACGGGCCGCGGTCCTCGACACCCTGCAGGTTCTGCCCGTGGCAGGTGATGCACGCGACGTCATAGATCGACTTGCCCTCGGCGATGAGCGCGGCCTGGTCCTGCTGGGCCGTGGCCACCTGGGGCTCGGGGACTACGGCCGTGGCGATGGCCCCGGCGCCGAGCAGACCGGCGGCGATGACGAGCGCGCCCGTCGCCTTACGGCGACGCTTCGACGAGGCCGGACGTGCCGGGTTCACCGCGGGCTCCGGCGACGGCGTGTCCGCAGCGGGTGGGTGAGGTGAGTTCATTGTGAGTTCCCTTTGGAGTTGGGACCTGCTGGACGCAGCGTCCTGCGGCCAGCTGACTACTGAATGAAGTAGATGGTGACGAAGAGGCCGATCCAGACCACGTCGACGAAGTGCCAGTAATACGACACGACGATGGCCGCGGTGGCCTGGGCGGGGGTGAACCGGGACATCGTCGTCCGCATGACGAGTACGACGAACGCGAGGACGCCGGCCGCGACGTGGAGGCCGTGGAAACCGGTGGTGATGAAGAAGACCGAACCGTAGACGCTGGACGAGATCGTGGTGCCCTCGAGATACATCTCGTAGTACTCGTAGGCCTGGCCGATGAGGAAGACCGTGCCCATCAGGGCCGAGATGATGTACCAGCGACGGAGGCCGAAGACATCCCCCTGCTCGGCGGCGAAGACGCCCATCTGGCAGGTGACCGAGGACGCCACGAGGATCGCCGTGATGGTCAGAGCGAACGGGACGTTGAGGTGCGTCGGGTAGGAGGGCCAGTCACCTCCCGAGTTCGCCTTGGAGACGAAGTACATCGCGAACAGCCCCGCGAAGAACATCAACTCCTGGGACAACCAGATGATGGTGCCCACACTGACCATGTTCGGACGGTTCAGCGAATGAACGCGCTGAGCCATCGCCGATCCTGAGTTATCCACTGCGCTCGTCACGAGGCCAAGTATGACCCCTGAGGTGGGCGGAGGCTGCAGGGACCCCCGATTTCGGCGTGTCCCCACAGTGTTTTCGCAGGTCGTTCCTAGAACTCCCGGAAAGTGCGTCCGACGACGCACCCCGTGCAGGGGTATCAGGGGCTTCTCAGCCTTTCCGGCGGTCGACTTCAGGGTCCCGGAGATGGGAGTCCGCGCCGCACCGATGAGGTGGCTGGTGGCACGATTGTCAGTGCGCGGTCGCGAGGGTGACGGACCGCCGGGATCCAGGGAGAGAGGTCGGGACACGTGGGGAGTTCTGCAGCGTTCGACGAGGGCCGGTCCTGGCCCGGGGTACTCGGCACGCTCACGTCGGGTCGGGACCTGGAACCGGCTGACGCCCGCTGGGCGATGTCCCGGATCATGGAAGGTCTCGCGACGGACGCCCAGATCGCCGCGTTCGGAGTCGCACTCGACATGAAGGGTGTGACGGGCGCGGAGCTCGACGCCCTGTCCTCGACGATGCTCGACTACTCCCGTAGGGTGCCGACCTCCCGGTCCTGCGTCGACATCGTCGGGACCGGTGGTGACCGGCAGGGAACGGTCAACATCTCGACGATGTCCGCTCTCGTCGTGAGTGCCTGCGGGGTGCCCGTGGTCAAGCACGGCAACCGTGCGGCGTCGTCGAAGAGCGGTGGGGCCGATGTCCTCGAGGCTCTCGGCGTCGCGATCGACCTGGGACCGGATGACGTCGCACGGAGCGTGGACGAGGTGGGTGTGGCCTTCTGCTTCGCGCCCGTGTTCCATCCGGCGCTCCGCTTCGCCGCCGCACCCCGCCGGGAGATCGGGATCCCCACGGTGTTCAACATCCTGGGACCACTGACCAACCCCGCAGCACCCGCCGCCAACCTCATCGGGTGCGCGTTCGAGAGCCTGATGCCCGTGATGGCCGAGGTGTTCGCGCTTCGGGGTAGATCGGCGCTCGTGGTGCGTGGCTCCGACGGTCTCGACGAGATCACGATGACGGGACCGACGCGTGTACTGCGTGTCACCGACGGCCACGTGGACGAGGACGTGATCTCTCCCGGGGACTTCGGGATGGCCACCTGCGCGATCGAGGAACTGCGCGGGGGCGACGGGAGACATAACGCGGCGGTGGCCCGGGAACTCTTGTCGGGCGTGAGAGGTCCCGTCAGGGACGCGGTGCTGCTCAACTCCGCGGCGGCGTTGGTGGCGTTCGATGGCCTCGAGCGGGGTGCGGACCTCGTGCCGGCGATGAGGTCGGCGGTGGAGCGCGCCGCGAAGGCGGTGGACGACGGCGAGGCCGCCCGACTCCTGGACAGGTGGGCGGCCTTCAGTGCCGCCCGGTCCTGACACCCGCTCGACCGCTCGTCGACGCCGCCTGCTCGGCTCGATCCGCCCACTCCGCGAGTG
>NZ_JAALDV010000248.1:0-2512 GCF_014145045.1 Dietzia sp. DQ12-76 | reverse complement strand
TGGACGCGGCTGTCCGACCCGGTCGAACTGTCGGTCCAGTCCGGGGGGTACCCCGTGGCCCAGGGATTCGCGATCGCGGCGGCCGCGCTCGCCCTCGTCCTCGGGGGCCGCCGGTACCTGCGCTACCGTCGGGGGATCCTCGACCCCGCGGACGAAGGGCACCGACCGTGACCGACGAGCAGGGTTCCCGCGAACCCGGGCTGCGTAGACCGGACCCCGGATTGCGGGGCCGCCGCCGCGAATCGGGCAGTTGCGTCTCGACCCGCCCGGTCTCGCCGCCGCCCGTGGCCGACTCCTTCGCGCCGGACTCGGTACCCGCGGACCCCGTGGTCCCGGTCCCGGCGGCCCCGACGACCCGGGGCGGGGGGACCGGTCACACCACCCGCGACTCCTCCGATGCCTCGGTGATGCGGTCCACCGGATCGATGGCGGTGGCGAACCTCGCGAGCAGGATCACCGGTTTCGTGCGGATGATCCTCATCCTCACCATCCTCGGCCCCGCCGTCGCCTCGGCGTTCAACACCGCCAACACTCTTCCCAACATGATCACCGAGCTCGTCCTGGGGTCGGTCCTCACCGCCATGTTCATGCCCCTGTTGGCCCGCGCCGCCCAGGAGGACCCGGACGGGGGGGTGTCGTTCATCAGGCGGCTGCTCACGGCCACCTCGTTGTTGGCGCTGGTCGCGACGGTCGTGGCCGTGGCCTGCGCGCCGCTGCTCACCGAGCTCAACCTCGGTGACGGCGAGGTCAACACGGACCTGGCCACGGCCTTCGCGTTCCTGCTGCTGCCGCAGATCTTCTTCTACGGCGTCTTCTCGGTCATGCTCGCCGTGCTCAACTACAACGGGATCTTCCGGCCGGGTGCCTGGGCCCCGGTGTGGAACAACCTCGTGGCCATCGCGACCCTCGCGCTCTTCGCGGTCGTCGGCAGTGGCATCGACCCCGCGGCACCGGTGAATCTCCTGAGCGCACCGATCCTGCTGCTCGGCCTGGGCACGACCCTCGGAGTGGTGGTCCAGGCGGCGGTCCTGCTGCCCGCGCTGCGCCGCGCCGGCGTGGTGCTGCGCCCCCAGTGGGGACTGGACCCCCGGATCCGCCAGTTCGGCGGCAACGCCCTGGCCGGGCTGGCGTACGTGTTCATCTCGCAGGTCGGTCTGGTCATGACCAACCGCATCGGTTCCGCGGCCGACGAGGCGGCCATCGCCATCTACGGCACGTACTGGCTGCTGCTGCAGGTGCCGTACGGGATCATCGGCGTGACCCTGCTGACGGCCATCAACCCGCGGTTGGCCGACAACGGCGTCGCCGGGCGCACGGACGCGGTCGTGCGGGACATCTCCCTCGGCACCAGGCTGTCCCTCTTCGGGCTCGTGCCGATCATCGCCGTCATGACGGCCTTCGGTCCCACGATCGCCACCGGCCTGTTCCGGTACGGCAACTTCGACGCCCAGAATGCCGAGATCCTGGGCCTGACGCTCGCTTTCGGGGCGTTCACCCTGGTGCCGTACGCGGTGGTCCTCCTCCAGCAGCGCGTGTTCTACGCGCGCGAGGACTACTGGACCCCCACCGTCATGATCCTCGCGATCACCGTCGTCCGCGTGGTCCTGTCACTCATCGTCCCGATGGTGGCCGACGAGCGCTCCCACGTGGTGATCGGCCTCGCCCTGGCCAACGGGATCGGCTGGGTCGTGGGCGCGGTCGCCGGGTACGTCCTGCTCCGGCGCCGGCTCGGCTCCCTGCGTGGGCGCGAGACGGCGACGTCAGCGGTCTGGACGGTGGGGGCGTCGGCCGCAGGAGCTCTCGTCGCCCTCGCCGTCGACACCCTCCTGCCCATGGACGCACTGACCGACGCGGTCGGAAGCATCGGGTTCGTGGTCCGGGCCGGGCTCGCCGCGGTCATCACCCTCGTGGTCACCGGTCTGATCCTGTCCCGGTCACGCCTCCCGGAGCTGGACGCCGTCGCACCCGTCCTCCGAGGCCTGGTGGGGCGTCTGAGGCGATAGTCGTGTCCCGGGACGCGCGGGCCGTACACTCGGAGCATCAGGAGCGGGCGGATAGGCAGGACGGCCGCGTCGTCGAGGAGGTCTACGGGTGGGCGATGTGAACGGTGTTCCGGGGCAGGGTTCGCCCTCGGGCCCACCGCGCCTGACCGTCGGGGGACTGGTATCGGGAGGGCGCTACCAACTCCTCGAATCGCACGGCGGAGTGGTCGGCCAGGCGTTCTGGCGCGCCCGTGACAAGCGACTCGGTCGCGATGTCGCGCTGATCTTCGTCGACCCTCTACCCGGGGAGGACCCCCCGGGCTCGGCGACGGGGGTCCTGGACCGCACGGTCGCCCTGACCCGCGTGTACTCGGACGGCCTCGCCCGGGTGCTCGACGTCATCCGCGGCCGCGCCGGGGGCATCGTGGTCTGCGAATGGATACCCGGCCGCAGCCTCGCCGCCGCTGTCGGTGACCCGGACCCCGATTCCGCCGTGGCCGCGATGTGGGGGCTGGCCGACGCCGCCACCC
>NZ_JAALDV010000247.1:0-1660 GCF_014145045.1 Dietzia sp. DQ12-76 | reverse complement strand
TCAGCCGGTCCCGTCGATCCGGTCCACGCCGTCGGGAACCAGTGCGGGATCGCACGGCCCCGCCCCCACCGCGGTGATGCGGCCCCCGATGAGCAGAAGGTGGCCGCCGGCGTACTCGGCGGCATGGTCGTCCACGGTCGCGATCGCGCAGTTCTCGATGAGGACGGCCCCACCGCCCTGCGCCGTCACGGGCGCGTCCCCACAGGGGCCGTGCGCGTGAACGCCGGGGTGAACCCGCGCGCCCGCGCCGAGCGGACCATGCGGTCGGTGAGCTGGGCGTCCGCCTCGTCCGCGAGCGGGTGCAGGCTGCGCGCCCCTTCGGCGACCAGCCGCCCGCCCACGTACACGTGCGTGAGGTTCCGGAGGGAGCACGCCAACACGTAGGTCGCCACCGGGTCCCAGATCGGACCCGTGGCCGGGGAGGTCGGGTCCACGACGAGGAGGTCGGCGTGCTTGCCCACCTCGATGCTGCCGATCCGACCGGACAGGCCCAGCGCCTCGGCGCCCCCCAGGGTGTGCATCCGCAGCACCTCGTGGGCGGCCAGGATCGAGGCGTCGGAGTGCACGGCCCGCTGCGTGTACAGGCCGATGCGCATGTTCTGGAAGGGATCGGAGACATCGGTGCAGGACTGGTCGTCGAGTCCCATCCCCACTCGGATGCCCGCCTCCCGGTACCCCGTGACGTCGGCGATACCCGACCCCAGCCGTCCGTTGGAGGTGGCCTGCCAGATCACGGCCGAGTCCGTCTCCGCCACGCGGCGCACCATCTGCTCGGTGGGGTGGACGAAGTGGCCGAAGGCGAAATCGGGTCCCAGCACCCCGGCGCGGTCGTACCAGGCGAACTTGGCCCGCTGCACCTCGAGGTGTTCGGCGGTCTCCACGAAGTGGGCCTGGTTGCCCACCCCGTGGCGGGCCATGGCCTCGCGCTCACGGTCGGCGGTGACCGGCGACGACGACCACTGCACCGACCCGAACACCGAGCCGCCGAGGTCCAGGTCCCGGGGGACCGTGCGCAGGCGGTGGTCGGTGACGTGGGCGAACGCCTCGAAGCACTCCGCTTCGGGCAGTTGCTCGTCGTCCAACCGGGTCGAGGTGACGCACCGGAGCCCGGAGTCGGCCTGCGCGTCGATCTGTCGCGTGAGGAAGTCGACGTCGTGGACCCGCTCGGCCACCAGGGTCGAGGTGGCGTGGTCGAACACCGCCACCACCCGACTCTGGGTGAAATTGTAGGCGCTGGTCACGCCGTTGCGCAGGAAGTCCAGACAGCCGGCGAGGGTGAACCAGTACAGGTCCTCCGACTCCGCCCCGACCATCATCTCGCCCATCCGCGAGACCCAGCCGTAGAGCGTGTCATCGGGGGCGATGCCGCGCATGCCGGCGGTGAACAGGTGACTGTGCGCGGAGACGAACCCCGGCGCCAGGATCGACCCGCCCAGGTCGTGGACGGTCCCGGGCAGGCCCGGCGGCGGGTCGCCGGGGCCCAGTCCGGCGATCAGCCCGCCCTCGTCGACGTGGACCCAGCCGTGGAACCACCGGGGGTCGTCGGCCGTCACGGGGATGACGAGCGCATCGGTGAAGGTGATCATGGGGTTTCTCTCGTCGGGGGCGGCGGGGTGCTGGGGATCGGGGCGACGTCCTCAGCCCGGGAGGTCCTCGGCCA
>NZ_JAALDV010000246.1:0-2992 GCF_014145045.1 Dietzia sp. DQ12-76 | reverse complement strand
CTGGACCGCCGCCCCGCGGAGGTCTCGGGCGGGCAGCTCCAGCGCGCCTGCCTGGCCCGCGCGCTGGCACAGGAGCCCCGGTATCTGATCGCCGACGAGGCCACCGCGCACCTTGATCCGCTGAGCACGGTCGCGATCGCGCGCGCACTGCGTCGGCGTGCCGACAGGGGGCTGGGCGTCCTGGCGATCACCCACGATCTGCGACTCGCCCGCAGCTGGGCCGACGAGGTGAGGGAGTTGGGGGTGTGACGCCGTCGAGTTCGAGCTGCGATTCGGTGGTGGCGAGGGCGGGTCACCCTACGCCGGGGCGGCCACGTCTGCGGAGTCGGCTGCTCCTGTGCTCATCGGCCCCACTCTCGCCCTCCCCCGAGACCGGATCGCGACCAATCCCCTCTGGACATCACCGGGCCACAGGCGCACAATCCTAATCATGTTAGGCACGCCGAATCGCGATAGGTCGGCCGAACGACGTGAGGCCACCCGGCGGGAGATCATCGATGCCGCGTGGGACGTGGCCCGTGAGCAGGGGCTAGCCCAGCTCACCCTCCGCGACGTCGCGGCCCGGGTGGGCATGAAGGCGCCGTCGCTGTACTCCCATGTGGACTCCAAGAACGCCATCTACGACGCGATGTTCGCCCAGGCGTGGACCGAATGCCTCGAGGTGATGCTCTCCCTCGACGAGCGTCCCCCGACCGGTGCCCGGGGCACCGTCCGGCTGTACGCGCGGGCGTACTTCGACTTCTGCGTCACCGACCTCGCGCGCTTCCAGCTGATGAACCAGCGCACCATCCCCGGCTTCACCCCCAGCCCGGAGGCCTACGCGCCCGCGGTGCTCGTGCTCGACGGCCTGCGTGAGCGGTTCGCGGCGATCGGGATCACCGACCGCGAGGACATCGACCTCTACGTGGCGGTGGTGGGCGGCATGGCGGACGCCCAACTCGCCAACGACCCCGGAGGCGACCGCTGGGCCCGGCTGGTCGACCGCGCGATCGACATGTACCTCGACGACGTCGGCATCCCGACCGACGCCCCGGTCACCACCGCACAGGAGGACACACCGCCATGATCACGACAACCGGGCAGCACCGCTCGAAGAACGACCCCCGACAACCCCGACTGGCCCGGGATGTCGCCGGGCGTCTCGCCGAGACCGAATACGACCGGGTGGCCGAGATGCTCGAACGGCTCACCCCCGACCAATGGGGCGCCCGGACCGACTGCACCGAGTGGGACGTGCGCGCGATGGCCGGGCACATGCTGGGCATGGTCCAGATGCTCGCCAGCTGGCCGGAGATGGTCCGCCAGCAGCTGGCCTCCGGCAAGCGGGCCAAGCGCGAGGGGTGCCTCCCTATCGACGCGATGACGGCGCTCCAGGTGGAGAAGAACGCCGGCCTGTCGACCGAGCAACTGATCGCCGAGGTCCGTCGATCGGCCCCCGGGGCCGCCAGGCATCGGCGACGGGCACCGGGCGTGATGAGGAGGCAGGCCATGGAGGACAACGGCGAGTGGTGGTCCATGGGCTACCTCTTCGACGTGATCCTCACCCGCGACCCGTTCATGCACCGCATCGACATCGCCTCCGCGACGGGTGTCGCCATGACGGCGACCCCGGAGCACGAAGGGGTGATCGTCGACGACGTGGTGACCGAGTGGGCCGGTCGGCACGGCCAGGCCTTCGACCTGGAGCTCACCGGCCCGGCGGGCGGGCGCTGGCAGCACGGTGGGCACCCGGGCGCCGGAGAGAACCTCACCATGGACGCGTTCGAGTTCTGCCGCGCCCTGAGCGGCCGGAGGCCGGTGGAGGGACTGCTGCGGACCCAGGTCCCGTTCTGATCGGGGGTCGCGGTCTCAGCCGCGTGACGACGCGGGAATCGTGACGGTGAAGCGGGACCCGTGTCCGGGGCCGTCGCTGGCCGCGCTGACACGGCCGCCGTGGGCCTCCACGAGCGCACGGGTGATCGTCAACCCGATCCCGCTGCCGCCGGAGTGTCGGCCGCGGGCGGTGTCCACGCGGTAGAAGCGGTCGAAGAGATGGTCCAGGTGGTGGGCGGCCACACCCTCGCCGGTGTCGGTGACGGTGACAGAGACCAGTCCGGTGTCGTGCACCCCGGTGCTGACGGTGACGGTGCCACCGGCAGGGGTGTGCCGCAGCGCGTTGTCCAGCAGGTTCCCCAGCACCTGGCCCATGCGGTCGATGTCCACGGTGACCTCGGTGTCGACGAGCTCACGGGCGGTGAGCTCCACTCCCTTGTCCGCGAACCGCTCCCGGGCGGCATCTGTCGCGGTCCCCACCAGCCCCGCGACGGTGGTGGGGACCGGATGGAGACGGGTCAGGTGCTCCTCGACAGCAGAGACGGCCACGATGTCCGACGCCAGGCGCTCGAGCCGGCGGGTGGCCCTCCACAACACCTCCCTGGTGTCGTCGTCGTAGTCCCGCACGCCATCCTCGACGGCCTCGAGGTAGGAGTCGATCGTGGCCAGCGGGGTGCGCATCTCGTGACCGAGGTCGGCCAGCATCCGGCGTCGCGAGGTGTCGGTGGCGCCGAGTCGCCGGGCGAGCTCGTTGACGCTCGTCGCCAGGTCGTCGAACTCCCGCCCCAACTCGGGGCTCGCGACCCGCGTGTCGTAGCGTCCGCCGGCGATCTCGACGGTCGAGGTGGTCACGACGGCGACGGAACGCTGGACCCTCCGGGTGAGGTACCAGCTCGCCAGCAGCGCCAGGAGCACAGCGACGCCCACCGCCAACCCCAAGGCCAGGACGATCGAATCCGTGAACGCCTCCTCGACGTGGGCGGCCTCCGCGGAGTCATGGTCGATCCCGGCCTGCCCCAGGTGGTCGTGGAAGATCTCCGGCGCCAGCACCGAGGCGACGAGCCACGCGCTCCCCGCGCAGCCCACCACCACCCCGGCCATCACCAGCAGCAACCTCGTACCGAAGCTCGCCCGGGCACGCCGTCCGCGCCGCACCTCGCCACTGCCACCGACACGGCCG
>NZ_JAALDV010000245.1:0-4788 GCF_014145045.1 Dietzia sp. DQ12-76 | reverse complement strand
CGGAACCGAGACCTCGTACGGTTCGCCGCTCGAGGCCGCGATGCAGTGGCAGCGGGACGGCGCCGAGTGGGTCCACCTGGTGGACCTCGACGCCGCCTTCGGTCGAGGGACCAACCGCGAGCTCCTGGCCGAGGTCGTCGGCGCGCTCGACGTCAGGGTCGAGATGTCCGGGGGGATCCGCGACGACGACTCGTTGGAGGCCGCGCTCGCGACCGGGTGCGCGCGGGTGAACCTGGGGACCGCCGCGCTGGAGAACCCGGAGTGGTGCGCCTCCGCGATCGCCCGCCACGGGGACCGCATCGCGGTGGGCCTGGACGTGCGCGTGATCGACGGCGAACCCCGACTCCGTGGCCGCGGGTGGGTGTCCGACGGCGGCAATCTCTGGGAGGTGCTGGAGCGTCTCGACAAGGACGGCTGCGCGCGCTACGTCGTCACCGACGTCTCCAAGGACGGGATGCTGAACGGCCCCAACCTCGAGATGCTCTCCCAGGTGTGCGCGGTCACGGGTGCGCCCGTGGTGGCGTCGGGAGGGGTGTCGTCCGTGGCGGACCTGGAGGCCATCGCGACGCTGGTGCCCCAGGGCGTCGAGGGTGCGATCGTGGGCAAGGCCCTCTACGCGGGCCGTTTCACCCTCCCCGAGGCGCTCGCCGCGGTGAGCGCCCGCTGAGCCACCGGTGACCAGCCGGTGGCTCCATCCGACCGTTTGACCTCGAGCAGGAGGCCCGAGATGACCGATCAGACCGGAAACACCCTGCCGACGGACCTGTCCGTCGACCCCGCGGAGGCGCTGGCACTGGCGGCCCGCGTCCTCGAGGAGGTCACCCCCCGCTTCGTCGAGGGTCTCGGCGCCGAGGGCACCCGCGTCAAGGGCTCGCGCAACGATTTCGCGACCGAGCTCGACCTCGAGCTCGAACGCCGGATCTCCGACGCCCTGCGCGAGGGGACCGGCCTCGAGGTCCACGGGGAGGAGTACGGCGGGCCGCCGGTCAACGAGGGGACCCTCTGGGTGGTCGACCCGATCGACGGCACGGCCAACTACTCCCTCGGCATACCCACCACCGGCATCCTCGTCTCGCTGGTTCACGAGCGGCAGCCCGTTCTGGGCCTGACCTGGCTCCCGCTGCTCGGGATGCGGTTCACCTCGATCGCCGGGGGTCCGCTCAAGGAGAACGACGAGGAGATCCCGCGGATCGCCGACGTCTCCATCCGCGACGTGGCGCTGGGCCTCGGGTCGCTCAACACGGGGGCCCGCACGACCTATCCGCCGGCCTACCGCCGGGAGGTGTTCGAGCAGCTCACCCTCGACGCCGCGCGCACACGCAAGTTCGGGTCGACGGGAGTCGACCTGTCGTTCGTGGGCTCGAGCCGGTTGTCCGCCGCCGTGAGCTTCGGCAACTACGCCTGGGACAACGCGGCGGGCGCCTCCCACATCCGCGCGGCGGGTGGAGTGGTCACCGACCTGGCCGGTGAGCCGTGGTCGATCGACTCCCAGTCGATCCTCGCGGCCGGCCCGCGGGCCCACGCCGAGGTGCTCGGCACCATCCGCGAGCTGGGCGAGCCCGGGAACTTCTTCGAGGCCGGACGCCGCCGGGCCACCCCCGGGCCGGACGGCAACCGCCCGTGGCTCGACGGGGAACGGTGACCCGGGTATGACACTCGCCACCCGGGTGATCCCGTGCCTCGACGTCGACGCGGGCCGCGTGGTCAAGGGCGTGAACTTCCTCGACCTCCGGGACGCCGGGGATCCGGTCGAGCTGGCCGCCGCCTACGACGCGCAGGGCGCGGACGAGCTGACCTTCCTCGACGTCACGGCCTCGTCCTCGGGCCGCGGAACCATGCTCGACGTGGTCACCCGCACGGCCGAGCAGGTCTTCATCCCCCTCACGGTGGGGGGCGGGGTGCGTACCGCCGAGGACGTGGACCAACTCCTGCGGGCGGGCGCGGACAAGGTCAGTGTCAACACCGCCGCCATCGCGCGTCCCGAGCTCCTCGACGAGCTCAGCAGGCGCTTCGGTTCGCAATGCATCGTCCTGTCGGTCGATGCGCGAACGGTTCCCCAGGGAGAGCCACCCACGCCGTCGGGCTGGGAGGTCACCACCCACGGTGGCCGTCGGGGCACCGGCATCGACGCCGTCGAGTGGGCCCGTCGCGGACAGGACCTGGGGGTGGGGGAGATCCTGCTCAACTCGATGGACGCCGACGGCACCAAGGCGGGATTCGACCTGGACATGATCCGTGCGGTGCGTGCGGCGGTGACCATTCCCGTGATCGCCTCGGGCGGGGCCGGTGCGGTGGAGCACTTCGCTCCCGCCGTCGCGGCCGGAGCCGACGCGGTTCTCGCGGCCAGTGTCTTCCACTTCGGTGAGATGACCATCGGCGACGTCAAGAAGGCCATGGCGGCCGAGGGGGTCACGGTCCGATGAGCGATCCGGTCCTGGACCCGTCCGTCGCCGACCGGCTCACGCGCACCGCGGACGGCCTGATCGCGGCGGTGGTGCAGGACGCGTCCGACGGCCGGGTCCTGATGATGGCGTGGATGGACGACGCCGCTCTCGCCGAGACCCTGGCCACGCGGCGCGGGGTGTACTTCTCGCGCTCGCGGGGGACGCGGTGGGTCAAGGGGGAGACCTCCGGTCACGTCCAGCACGTGCGCAGCGTGGAGATCGACTGCGACGGCGACACCGTGTTGTTGAAGGTGGACCAGACCGGGGCCGCCTGCCACAACGGCACGCGGAGCTGTTTTGACACCCACACACTCCTCGGGGAGGAATGATCCTGTGCCCTTCATCCAGATCAACCAGCTCGACGGGATGGACCCGCAGTCCAAGGCGCGGGTGATCGAGGCCGTCACCGCCGCCTACGCCGAGGCCTCGGGCAAGGACCCGGCCAAAGTCTGGGTGCACGTCAACGACATGCCGCGCGACTCGTTCGGGATCGGCGGCCGGGTCGTCGGATGAGTACCACGACCACCGCCTTCGAGCAGTTCCGGGCGCTCGCCGCCGGTCACCGGGTCGTCCCCGTGGTGCGCACGGTGCTGGCCGACTCCGAGACCCCGCTGTCCGCGTACGACAAACTCGCGGACGACCGACCCGGGACCTTCCTGCTCGAGTCGGCCGAGCACGGTCGATCGTGGTCACGGTGGTCCTTCATCGGCTGTGGCTCGGCCGCCGCGCTGACCGTCGACGAGACGGGCGAGGCCATGTGGTGGGGACACGTGCCCGCCGGCGCACCGACGGGAGGGGACCCGCTCGACGCCCTGCGCCGGACCCTCGATCTGCTGCGAACCGATCAGATCGCGGGCCTGCCACCGCTGACGTCCGGGCTGGTGGGGTACCTCGGCTACGACATCGTGCGCCGTCTCGAACGGATCGCCCCTGACACCGCCGATGACCTGCACGTTCCGGAGCTGGTCCAGATGCTGGCCACCGACCTGGCCGCGTTCGACCACCACGAGGGCCGGATCCACCTGATCGCCAATGCCGTCAACTGGGACGGGAGCGACGATCGGATCGAGCAGGCCTACGACGACGCGGTGGCCAGGGTGGACGCGATGACGGCGAGGCTCGCGGCGCCGGGCGGCGGCGGGGTCAGCGTGTTCGACACCCCGGACCCGCAGGTGATCCGTCGCACCGACGAGTCGACGTATCACGCGCGGGTGGCCGACATCATCGAGCAGATCTACTCCGGCGAAGCCTTCCAGGTGGTGCTCAGCCAGCGCTTCGAGGTGGAGACCTCCGCCTCGCCGAGGGACGTCTACCGCATCCTGCGCACCACCAACCCGAGTCCCTACATGTACCTGATGACGGTGCCGGACGGGTCGGGAGACGACGGTTTCGGTGGCACCGCGTTCACCATCGTGGGATCGAGCCCCGAGGCCCTTGTCACGGTGAAGGACGGATTGGCCACGACCCACCCGATCGCCGGAACCCGGCCGAGGGGTGACGACGACGAGCACGACGTCCTGCTCGCGAAGGACCTGGTGGAGGACGCCAAGGAAAACGCCGAACATCTGATGCTGGTCGATCTGGGCCGCAACGACCTCGGCCGGGTCTGCGAGCCGGGCTCCGTCGTGGTGACCGAGTTCCGTCAGGTCGAGCGGTACAGCCACGTCATGCACCTGGTCTCCACCGTGACAGGTCGTCTGGCGGAGGGGCGCACGGGCATCGACGCCGTGACCGCCTGCTTCCCGGCGGGCACCCTGTCGGGCTCGCCCAAGCCCCGCGCGCTGCAGATCATCGAGGATCTCGAGGACACCCGTCGCGGCGTCTACGGGGGAGTGGTCGGATACCTCGACTTCGCCGGGAACACCGACCAGGCCATCGCCATCCGGTCCGCCGTGCTCAAGGACGGCACCGCCTACGTCCAGGCAGGTGCCGGGATCGTCGCCGATTCGGTCGCGGCGTCGGAGGACCAGGAGTGCCGCAACAAGGCCATGGCCGTCCTCCGGGCCGTCGCGGCCGCGGACACCCTGCGGCCCGCGGGGTCCACGGGTGGAACCCACCCCACGGGGGAGGGCCGGTGAGTCAGAGCACACGTCTCCGCCTCCCGGTGGTCCTGCTGGTGCTCGGAGCCGCCCTGTTGTGGATCGCCTCCCGCATGGTGTGGGTGGACGTGGTCGCGTTCAACGACCAGTCGGGCGAGGTCCGACGGGCCCTGACGGGTTCCCAGTGGCAGCCGGCGCTGGTCGCGGTGGCGTTGGGTGCTCTGGCCGCGGTGGCCGCGGTGGCCCTGGTGAGGGGAACGGGGGCTCGGGTGGTCGGCGCCGTCATCGCCCTGCTCGGCCTGGCC
>NZ_JAALDV010000024.1:0-3629 GCF_014145045.1 Dietzia sp. DQ12-76 | reverse complement strand
ACCGTCGGGCGCCTGACGGGCGGGGCGGCGCCGGAGAACGACCTGCCGGTCGCCGCTCCGCCCGCCGCCACGATGCCGGACGAGGTCGCGTCCCTGCTCACCGCACCCGACCTCGAGATCTCCCGCGGTCAGGTGGGCGGCACCGGTAGCGCCACGGTGTTGGCGTCCAGGTCGGCTGACATGGCGGTCATCTCCATGACCGGGATCCCGGAGCCGGCCGAGGGCCGCGCCTATCAGCTCTGGCTGATGGGCCCGGATCACGACCCGATCCCGGCGGGGACGATGGAATCCGGCGAGGTGGGCCCGTCACCCTCCGCCGAACTGAGCGGTATCCGCGGCTCCGCCCAGATCGGGATCACCGAGGAGCCGGCGGGCGGATCCCCGGCGCCGACCGGCGACGTCCTGCTGGCTCTCGACCTGGCCTGATCCGGTTCACGCCTGCCACCATTGCCGCAGGGGAACGTCCCAGGTCATGGAGTCGCCGAGTCGGACGGCCAGGATCTGGTGGAGCTGGATCTTGTTGTGTTCGAAGCCGTACTGGCAGGCGCCCATGTAGAGACCCCACAGTTTGGCCATGGGTTCACCGACCTCCTCGACCGCCTCGTCCCAGTGTTCGACCAGGTTCGCGCACCAGTCGCGCAGGGTGAACGCGTAGTGCTGCCGGAGGTTCTCCTCGTGCACCACCTCGAACCCCGCGTTCTCCGCCTCGAGGTGGACGGTCCCGGCACCGGCCAGTTCGCCGTCCGGGAAGATGTACCGGTCGATGAACGCGCCCGCCTTGACGGACCGCGAGTTGTCCGGACGGGTGATGCAATGGTTCAGCAGACGCCCTCCCGGCTTCAGGTACCCGTGGAGTCGGGTGAAGTATCCGTGGTAGTTCCTGCGCCCGATGTGCTCTGTGATGCCGATGGAACTCACGGCGTCGAAGTCGCGCTCGGGCACGTCGCGGTAGTCCATCAGCCGGACCTCGGCCAGATCCTCCAGCCCCTGGGCTCGGATCGCGGCCTGGCCCCACTCGACCTGCTCCCGCGAGAGCGTCACGCCGATCGCGCGGACCCCCCGGGAGGCCGCGTAGCGCACCATCCCGCCCCACCCGCACCCCACGTCCAGCAGCCTGTCGCCGGCTTTGAGACCGAGCTTGTCGAAAACGAGGCGGTACTTGTTCTCCTGCGCCTTCTCCAGGGACATCTGTGCGTCGGTGTAACACGCGCAGGTATAGGTCATGGTGGGCCCGAGGATCCACTCGTAGAACCGGTTGGACACGTCGTAGTGGTAGCTCACGACCTCCGAGTCCCGCTTCTTGGAGTGTCTCCGCATGCCGTGCGCGACCCGGCGCCACGCCGCCGGCACCTCCTGCTCGGGAATCGGCAGCATCGTGAGGTTCTCGCGTCCGATCGACCGGGCGATCCGGGCCATCGTCCGCACGTCCGGCCTCCGGGTCATGGCCTTGCGGAAGACCTCGAGCGCGCCGAACGCGTCGTGCGGCGCACCGGGATGTACCCCGTCGACCTCGAGCTCACCCATGAGGTAGGCGCGGGCCAACCCGAGATCCCCCGGCGCGGTCACGAAGTACTGCAGCGCCTTCGGACTCTTCAGGCGTAGTACCAGCTCACTGTCGGGCGGGCCGAACACCGAGCCGTCGTAGGCCTCGATACGCAGGGGTGGCTCGCCCGTCGCGAATGCGTCGACGATCTCACCGATCGTCATCCTGTCCGTCGTCACCGTGCACCCACCGCCTTGTCGTAGAGGGTCGAGAACCGACCGTTCGGGTCGAACTCCGCCTTCAGCCGGGCGGCGTGCTCACCGCCGTACAGCTGGTCGAACTCCTCCCGGGAGTAGAAGACCTCAGAGTAGAGCGACTTGTGTCCACCGAGGCGGGAGACCTCCTCCTCGATGCGCCGGTTCCACGCCCCCTCCACCGACCCCGGCTCTACCGGCGCCGAGGACCAGAAGCCGATGTTGACATAGGTTGTGTCGGGCGACAACGGGTACAGAGGCCACGGCCGGTCGGAGCCCGGCCCCCCGTCCGGTGTCGGTGCCGGGGTGCGCTCCCGCAGCCGCAACGGACACACCCACAGTGGTTCGATGGGCACCTCATTCAGGAACCACCCGAGGAACTCGGCCGTGCGGTCGATGGTCACCTCGATGTCCTGCACCACACGCTCGCGCGGGCCCTCGCCCTTGAGCGCCCCGATCCGGTTGCCCAGGTCGTACCTGTGGTCCAGCCCGATGATCTTCCAGTACGCGGACGACCGGAGGAGGTGCTGCGGCCACAGGGCGCGGATCCGGGGATTCTGCACGCCGAACGCCCGCGAACACCAGAACCAGTCGGTGTCCCACCGCCACAGGTAGTCGCGGATGGTCAACCGGTCGCGGGCCATCGATCCGGGCTGTCCGCCGTGCCGGATCGACCGGTAGTAGATCGCCTGCTTGTCCCGCACTCCCGTGTAGTCCGAGACGGGACCGGGCTCGTCGGTCCGCCGCCCCAGGGTCAGGTAGGACTCGTCGGCGGAGAAGACGACCCCGTCCAGGAAATCGACGTCCTCGTCGTCGTACGACCCGGACTCGCTGATCCGCCCGAGCCCGTCGGCCAGCGCGGCGAGGGAGCCGAAACGGAGATGTCGCAGCTCGACGTAGCGGGCCACGGGTTCGAGCGCGATGCGCAGCCGCACGGCGTACCCGAGCGAGCCGTACGAGTTGGGGAACCCGCGGAAGAGCGCCTGCTCGCGCACCGTCCCGTCGGGGCGGGCGGTGACGATCTCGCCCGTCCCGGTGAGGACGTCCATCTCCAGCACCGACTCGTGGGGCAACCCCAACCTGAAGGAACTGGACTCGATGCCCAGCCCGGTCACGGCGCCACCGAGGGTGATGGTCTTGAGCTGCGGCACCACGTACGGCATCAACCCGTACGGCAGGGTGGCGTCCACCAGATCCTCATAGGTGCACATGCCCTGCACGTCGGCGGTGCGGGCGTCCGGGTCCACGGAGACCACGCGCGTCAGCCCGGTGGTGTCGAGACCGGGCGACGACGACGAGGCGCGCGGCCTGAACAGGTTGGACGTCGTCTTGGCCAGCCGGACGGGCTCCCCCCGGGGGACCGCCTCGAAGCTGGCGAGGAGTCGGCGGACACCCTCGTCATGGTGCCGGGACCCGACGACCAGCGATCCGGACAGATGACCGTGAGTGCCCATGCGCCCCACCATAGTGGCGGTCCGCGACGACCGGACTTGATCCGGCAGCGGTCCACCCCGGTGTCCCGGCCAGTGTGCTCCCCACCCGCCTCACGGGGCCGGGCGCCACTGACGGGCGGGTCTCGATCTCGTCTCGATTGTGACACCGGTCGCATCGTCTCCGCCGAACCCTCTCGAGCTGGCAGACCGCGTACGTACTCTTCCCGCATGGAGGACCCCCGCGCCCGGGCACGCAGTCGGCCCCACTCGGCGCATCCCACATCCCACATCGAGGAGGGCCCGTCATGAGCACACGCGCACACCGAGCCGAGCGGTCCGCCCGGGGCGCCCGCGAGATCCGTCCCGTCCGACGACGCGGGATCGTCGCCGCGTCGGGGTTCGCGGTGCTCGTCCTGGCGCTCGGGGGGTGCGGGGAGGAGGGGACCGCGGAGGAGGCGG
>NZ_JAALDV010000244.1:0-4187 GCF_014145045.1 Dietzia sp. DQ12-76 | reverse complement strand
TGGCGGCGGGAGATGGTCCTGATCCGGTGCAACACCTCGATACCGCTGAACCCCGGCAACCCGATGTCGAGCAGCACCAGGTCGATCCCGCCACCGGCCACCCACCCCACCGCCGCCTGCCCGTCGCCCACCGCGGCGACCACGGTGAAGCCCG
This sequence comes from Dietzia sp. DQ12-76, assembly GCF_014145045.1. Lineage (NCBI taxonomy): Bacteria > Bacillati > Actinomycetota > Actinomycetes > Mycobacteriales > Dietziaceae > Dietzia > Dietzia sp. DQ12-76. The sequence continues at coordinate 4,033 of NZ_JAALDV010000244.1, read as the reverse complement.
CGACCCCCTCCACGTGGCGACTGTGCAGGCGCCGCGCCACGGGGTCGTCATCGACGATCAGGGTCCGGATGGCGCGGCCGCCCTGTCCCTCGCCCGTCATCGTCTCCTCCGCAACCGCGCGGTGACCAGCGCCCCGCCGGCCGGGGATCTGCCCACTTCGATCTCACCGTCACGATCCCGCACGATCTGCCAGACCACCGCCAGGCCGACGCCGCGGGTCGCGTGCCCGGCACCCGGGGCCTTGGTGGAGTACCCATGCTCCATCATCATCGGCAGCGCCTCGGGGTCCAACCCCGGCCCGTCATCACCCACGGCGACCTCGGTGCCGAACTCGTCCGCCAGCACCAGAACGTGGACGTGGCCCCCGGGACCCGCGGCCTCGATTGCGTTGATCACCAGATTCGCGATCAGCGAGACGTCGTCCGCCCCGAGCTCACCCGAACTCGTCGAGGTCAGGGGGTCGATCTCCAGCCGACCTCCCCGCGACCGGTACTCCGCGGCCATCTCACCCAACACCGCGCGCAGGCGCGGGTCCTCGACACCTCCGTCGCGGGTACCCGCGCCGGTGACCGGGGCGAGCTCCGCCAGATAGTCGAGCGCCGCGTCGGACTCGCCGCTCTCGACGAGCCCGTACACCGCGTGGATCCGGGTCCGGAACTCGTGTGTCTGTTCGCGGAGCGCCCTGGACAATCGTCGCTGCTCTCCCAGTTCGGCGTTCTCCGCCTCCAGCCTGCGGACCCGGCCGCCGATCGCCGCGGAGACACCGGCGGCGCCGGTCAGTCCGACCAGCACCGCCAGCAGCACCCACGGCGCCATGGCCGTGAGACTGGACCGCAGGTCGGCGGCGATCTCCGATTCCAGGACCCCCACCGATGCCGCACCCACGACGAGCCCGCCGCGGTACACCGGCACCTTGGCGCGCAGTGTCGGACCGAGGGTCCCCTCCTCGGTGCCGACGAAGGTGGCCCCCGCCAGCACGTCCGACGGGTCGGTCGAGACCGGCCGGCCGCGTTCCGCGGGCACAGGGTGGGTGATCCGGATCCCTCGCGCGTCGCTGATCACCACGTAGTCGACCCCGGACGCCTGCTGGATCAGCTCGGTCAGCGGTTGCAGCTCCTGCTCCGCGTCCCCGCTCCCGATGGCGTCCCGCACCTGGTCGAGCTCCGCGAGGCTGCGCGCGACCGCGAGGACCCGCTCGGTCGTGGCCTCGCGAACCTGCCGCTCCTGGACCCGGGCGGCGGCATAGGCCGTCAGTCCCACGCAGGTCACCACCACCGCGAACTGGATCACCACCACCACGACGAGGCGGAACCGCCGCTCGAGCAGCCACTCCGAGTATCGCGCCACCCCGCTCCTCTCCTCGTTCGTGAGCATCAATGAGCACAAAGACTAGTTGTGCCCCACATCACACGTCGCCGATCCATGCTCAGCCCATACCCCGGTGGCACTCACGCCGCCGGACATCTGGAAGGACCGTTGATGCGACACCCCCTTGCCCGCATCCTGACCGCGGTACTCGCTGTCGGGCTCACCACGGCCGCGGCGACCGACGCCAGCCGCTCCGGAGGCGGTGACAACCCCCGGACCCAACTGGCCATCATCGCACCGGCCGCCCCCGGCGGCGGATGGGACACGTTCGGCAGAGAAGCCCAGCAGGCCCTCATGACCAACGGGATCGTCAACGCGGTGCGGGTCCGCAACGTCCCGGGCGCGGCCGGCACCATCGGGCTGACCCAGTTCGTCCAGCTCGCCGGGCGTACCGATTCCCTGCTGGTCACCGGCGGAGTGATGGTGGGTGGGGTGATCCTGCAGGATTCCGACGCCACGCTCGAGGACACGACGCCGATCGCCCGGCTGGCCGACGACTACAACGTGCTGGTGGTCCCCGCGGACTCCCCGTATCAGACGCTCGAGGAGTTCCTGGCGGCGTGGCGGGAGCATCCGGGGATGGCGATCGCGGGCGGATCGCTCGGGAGCATCGACCATCTGCTCACGGGCATGCTCGCCGAGGCCGCCGGGATCGACCCGGCCCATATCAACTACATCGCCTACTCCGGGGGCGGCGAGGTCGTGAGGTCGATGATCAGCGGGTCCGCGGTCGGCGCGATCTCCGGAGCCAACGACTTCGACGCCCAGATCGAGGCGGGCGAGCTCCGCGCGCTCGGGGTCTCGTCGGCGACCCCGGTCGCGGAGCTGTCCACCCCGACCTTCATCGAGCAGGGCGTGGACGTGTCCATGTCGAACTGGCGCGGGCTGGTCGCCCCACCGGGCATCCCTGACGAGGTCAGGGACGAGCTCATCGCGATCATCGCGGAGATGCGCGAGACCGGGGAATGGCGCGACACCCTCGAGCGCAACAACTGGACCGACGAGTTCATGGCAGGTGACGAGTTCGCCCGGTTCCTCGACGCGGAGATCGCCACGACCGAAGACATCATCAGGGAGTTGGGACAATGACACTCGTAACCGACCAGGCGAGCGCGGGGGGAACGACGGCCCCGTCGGCCCCGGCCGCCCCGCCCACCGACCGTCGCCGCTGGTGGCGTCAGCGGACCGAGCTCGGGTTCGCCGCGGGCGTCCTCGCGATCGCCGCGTTCATGATCGTGCAGACCATCACCATGGACGTCCCCGAGGGAGTGGGAGCACCCGGGCCGCGGTTCTTCCCCGGCCTGGTGGCCGGCTTCCTGATCCTGACCGGCGGACTGCTGGCGATCAACGTCATCCGCACCCCCCGGCACACCGCGGCCACCTCGACCATGGGCCAGCTGTCCACCGACATGCTCGAGGACCTGGCCTCGATCGACGATCCCGTCGACTCCCCCACCACCACCGCGCCCGCGGCTGCCGGCGGCTCGGACTACGTGCCCGTCGACTACCGCACCACCGGGATCGTGATCGCCGGCCTCGTCGGGTTCGCGATCCTCCTCCAGCCCGTCGGCTGGTTGATCACCTCCAGCGCGCTGTTCTGGATCGTCAGCCGCGCACTGGGGAGCAGGCGACCGGTCTTCGACATCGCGGTCTCGGTGATCTTCGCCTCCGTCATCCAGATCGCCTTCTCGGCCGGGCTCGGCCTGGGGCTGCCCGCCGGAATCCTGGAAGGAGTCGTGCCGTGGAGCAACTGAGCCTGCTGGGTGACGGCATCGCCGGGGTGCTCACCCCGATGAACCTCACCCTCCTGCTGATCGGTGCCCTCCTCGGCACCGCGGTCGGCGTCCTTCCGGGACTCGGCTCCGCGATGGCGGTCGCCCTGCTCCTGCCGGTCACCTTCACGCTCGACCCGACCGGCGCCTTCATCATGTTCGCCAGCATCTACTTCGGCGGACTGTTCGGTGACTCGACCTCCGGGATCCTGCTCAACACACCCGGCAACTCGTCGGCCATAGCCACGACGTTCGAAGGGCACCGGATGGCCATGAGCGGCCGGGCGGCCAAGGCCCTGGGGATCTCGGCGATCGGCGCCTTCACCGGCGGCATGATCGCGTGCGCGTGCGTCGTGATGTTCTCCCCCTACCTGATCGTCCTCGCCCGGGCGTTCTCGTCACCCGAGTACTTCGCCCTCGCGGTGTTCGCCTTCGTCGCCATCTCGGCCGTCGTCGCCGAGTCCGTCGTGAGGGGACTGGCCGCGCTCGGCCTGGGGCTCGCGCTCGCCCTGGTCGGCACCGACTCGATGACCGGCACCCAGCGCTTCACCCTGGACACCCCGTCACTGTTCGAGGGCATCTCGATCATCGTGATCACCGTGGGACTGCTGGCCCTCGGCGAGGTCCTGCACCAGGCGTCGCGGATCCGCCGTGAGGCGACCGTCGGCGGTCCGGTGGCCACCGAGGGCTCCCCGTTCCCGACCCGCAAGGAGATGCGCAGAATCTGGCCGGCGTTCCTCCGGGGCACCGCGTTCGGCCTGCCCTTCGGCACGATCCCGGTCGGCGGGTCCGAGGTCCCGACGTTCCTCGCCTACGGCACCGAGAAGGCCCTGGCCGCGCGGCGGCACGACCCCGACTTCGGCACCCGCGGCGCGCTCCAGGGCGTCGCCGCT
>NZ_JAALDV010000243.1:0-3805 GCF_014145045.1 Dietzia sp. DQ12-76 | reverse complement strand
GCGACCCGCGTCCCCGAGCCCTGGACGGAGTCGACGAAGCCGGCGGCCGAGAGCTCGTCGAACGCCCGGACCACGGTGCCGCGGGAGAGCCCGGTCTGCCCGGCGAGCGCGCGCGTGGAGGGCAGCCTGTCGCCGTCGACCAGGGAACCGTCGGAGACCAGGTCGATGACCGCGTCCACCAGATCCGCGGCACCCGAGACCTCACCCAGGACCACCGATCCGGGACTTCCGGTGCGGGCCATGCTCCCATCGTAGGCGCGCGAGGCCGCAAAGTGGTCTCGCGGGTGTGCGAGAAGTGGACCTTCTTGCCTGTCCACTTATCCGGTGGGATGACCCCATGCAGATCTACCGCCAGTCCCGACGCCTCCGCGACGTGCGCTACGACGTGCGCGGCCCCCTGCTCACCGACGCCGAGCGACTCGAATCCCAGGGCCACGACGTACTGCGGCTCAATCTGGGGAACATGTACCCGTTCGGTCTCGAGGCGCGGCCCGAGATCGTGGAGGCGGTGAGTCGCGACCTCGGCAGCGGCCAGGCCTACTCGGACTCACGCGGCATCCCGGAGGCCAGGGCGGCGGTGGCCGACCACTACCGGCGATGCGGGGTGGCCGGGTTGCGCGCCGAGGACGTGTTCCTGGGCAACGGGGTGAGCGAACTCATCACGCTGGTCCTGCAGGCGTTGATCGACCCGGGCGACGAGATCCTGCTCCCGGCGCCGGACTACCCCACCTGGACCGGCGCGGTGAACCTCACCGGTGGCGTCCCCGTGCACTACCTGGCCGACGAGTCCGACGGCTGGAACCCGTCGCTCGCAGACATCGAGTCGAAGGTCACCCCGCGGACCACGGCGCTCGTGCTGATCAACCCCAACAACCCGACCGGGGCCGTCTACAGCGCGGAGACCGTCCGGGGCATGGCCGACATCGCCCGCCGGCACGGACTCGTCCTGCTCAGCGATGAGATCTACGAGAAACTGGTGTTCGGCGGAGCCCGACACCACCACGCGGCGCTCGCCGCCGGGGACGACGTCCTCTGCCTGACCTTCGGGGGGCTGTCCAAGGCGTACCGGGTATGCGGGTACCGGGCCGGCTGGGTGGCCGCGACAGGGCCTCTCGAGCGGGCACAGGACCTGCTCGAAGGACTCACCCTGCTGGCCAACATGCGGGTGTGCCCCAACGTCCCGGGTCAATACGCGATCCCGGTCGCGCTGGCGGAGGACTCACCGTGGGGCGCCGACGTGATCGACCCCGACGGCCGGATCGAGCGCCAACTCGCACTGGCGACCGAGCGCCTCGACGCCATCCCGGGCGTGAGCTGCGTGGCCCCCCGCGGCGCGCTCTACTGCTTCCCCCGGCTGGACACCGAGAGGTTCGGCATCCGGAGCGACGAGGACCTGGTGCTGGACCTACTGCGCTCCGAGCACGTGCTGGTGACCCACGGCACCGGCTTCAACTGGCCGGAGCCCGATCACTTCCGGATCGTGTGCCTGCCCGACGCCGCGGTGCTGGAGAGCGCGATCGGCAGGATCACCGGGTACCTCGAGCGGCGTGCCCACACGTCAAGAGCGCGAGGCCCCGGGGTCGGAGGTCAGCTCTCGAGAGCCGGCTTGATGTGATCCCACCCGGCGCCGAAGTTCTTGAGGAAGTTCGGCCAGTTGTGGAAGCCGGTGTCGGAGTAGTCGACCCGGTATCCGACTCCGGCGCGGTCCAGCGCCTTCTCCAACGCCTTCGACCCCTCCAGCACGCCCATCTCGAGCACCTGGCCGACGATCATGCTCAGGGCGTCCGCGCCACCGCGGTAGTACTCGAGGTCGGCGGGGCCGGCGACGTTGCTCCCGGAGGAGAAGTACACGGCCGTGTTCCTCAGATCCCCGGCATGGGAGACGGTGTCATGCCGCTTCCACTGCTCGCTGCGGCGCGGGCCCCACATGTTCTCGACGTCACCGCCGCGGGTCTCGATCGTGCCGCGGACGGACTGGTATCCGAGCGCGTCCATGGTCGAGTAGTACCCGCTGAACGACATGACGCCCCGGTAGATCTCGGGATAGGTGGCCGCGAGGTGCATGGCCGCCTGACCACCCATGGAGGCACCACCGATGGCGCTCTTGCCGTTGGTCTCCAGCCCCTTCGTCGCGAGCCCCTGCTCGACGATCCCCGGAAGCTCCCGGGTGAGGAAGGTCTCCCACTTGTTGTAGCCGAGCACGGGGTCGGCGCGGTTCCAGTCGGCGTAGTACGAGGCGTACGCGCCGGTCGGGATGACCACGTGGACGTTGTCCTCGCGCACGCGGTCGTGAATCCGCGCCTGGTGGTTCCAGCCGGAGTTGTATTCGGGAGCGTCGACGCCGTCGAGCATGTAGAGCACGGGCGCCGGGCCGTCGTCGGTGATGCGCGAGGGCACGACCTCCAGGATGACCTCGCGCTTCATCGCCGCGGACGTGACCAGCCAGTACTCGTACTCGCCGGACGTGCGCTCGACCTCGACGAACTCGGACGTGGTGATGGTCTCGTCCACCGGGCGGGGCGCGTTGGGGAGCGGGGTGGCGGAGCCCTCACCGTCCAGCGGGAAATCCGCGGAGCCGACGGAGCCGATGAACCGGGTGGCCGACCCGACCGGAACCGAACCGGCCGCCTCGAGGATGGTCCCCAGGCTCTCGGAACCCAGCGTCGAGGGGTCGATGCTGGCGGTCTGGGCGAGAACGGGAGTGGCCGACCCGAGGGTCAGGGCAACGGCGAATGCCCCGGCGGTGGCGACCACACGGTGGAGTCCGAGAGGCATGACGCTCCAAGTGCTGTGCGATGTGATCTGTGGAGCTTAGCGCTATCCCCGCAGCGCCTCCTCGACCGCGTCCCGCAGGTCCTCCGGCTTGCGGGTGGGACCGAACCTGTCGATCACCTTTCCGTCGCGCCCCACGAGGAACTTGGTGAAGTTCCACTTGATCCGCCCACCGAGCAAGCCGGATTTCTCGGATTTGAGCCAGTCGTAGAGCGGGTGGGCTCCCGACCCGTTGACCTCGATCTTGGAGAACACCGGGAACTCCACGCCGAAGTTGCGTTCGCAGAACGAGCCGATCTCCTCATCGGAGCCCGGTTCCTGGTGGGCGAACTGGTCACACGGGAATCCGAGTACCACGAAACCCTGGTCGCGGTAGTCCTCGTACAACTTCTGGAGCCCCTTGTACTGCGGGGTGAATCCGCACTTGCTGGCGGTGTTGACCACCAGGACCACCTGCCCGGCGTAGTCCGCCAGGTCCTTCTCGCTCCCGTCGAGCAGGCCCGCTCGAAAATCCGTGAGAGTGACATTGTCATCGGGCACGGCGCAGCTCCTCGTCGTCGTCATGACAGGCGGGGGACACCCGCCGTCCGTCCCGAGGCTTCCACACCCTCGCCCACCGCGCACCTGGCGTCACCTCGCCCGCTCCGCACCTGGCGTCACCTCGTCGCGGACGCTCCGGACACCTCGGGCATCCGCAACCCGGACACCGCCCCGATCACTCCGAGCACCGCCAGAAAGACCAGCGCCCATTCGATCCCCGCCAGCGCGAGAGCCGAGGTGATGCCGCCCGTCACGAGCAGGATGACGCCCATGGCCGAGTTGGAGACCGCGACGTAGGTCGTGCGCATGTCCCCCTCCGCCACGTCCACCACGTAGGTCTTGCGGCCCACCCGCACCCCGGAGTGCAGGAGGGTGAGCAGGAAGTAGCCGCCCACGAAGAACGCGGTCCCCGGGCCGGACGACCCGTCCACACCGAACAGCGAGACGGCGGCCACGAAACCGAGCGTCACCGCCGACGCAGCGGCGGCGGCCC
>NZ_JAALDV010000242.1:0-4159 GCF_014145045.1 Dietzia sp. DQ12-76 | reverse complement strand
ACCCACCGGACCAGGCCGACGAGCGGGGCGAGAACGCCGCCGGCCAGGACCACCCCCACCACCAGCAGCGCCAGCGGCATGAACCGTCCGAGCCGGACGCGGTCCGGGAGAGAGTCCACCCCGGCGCCGACCCTCGCCACCTCGCCCCGTCGGGCCCGCCGCTCTCCCACCATCACCACGAGCGCGACCAGGATGAGCACACAGGCCAGGACCGCCGCGGGCACCCTGTCGAACGAGGCCCGGTAGCTGTGGTAGATCCCGACGGTGAACGCGTCGAACCGCAGCATGGCCACCGCTCCGAAGTCCGAGAGCGTGTACAGGGCCACCAGGAGCGCCCCGGCCGCGACCGCGGGCCTGATCTGGCGCAACGTCACACCGAGCACGGCCCTGACCGACCCGCGGCCCAGCGTCCGTGCGACCTCCTCGAGACCGGGGTCGACGCTCCGCAGTGCCGCGGCGGCGGGGAGGTAGACGTACGGGTAACACGAGATCGTCAACACGACGACCGACCCGGGCAGACCGAGGAACCGTGGGAAGTCCGCCACCCACAGGTAGCCGAGGACGTAGGACGGCATGGCGAGCGGCACGCAGAGCAGCGCTCCGATCAGCGGCGCACCGGGGAGATCCGTCCTCACCGTCAGCCACGCCAGGGTCACGCCCACCACCACACTCGCCGCGGTGACCAGCACCACCAGCACGACGGTGTTGACCAGCAGTTCGGCGGACCGACCGGACCGGACCACCTCGAGGGCGTAGGCCGGGCCACGTTCCCCCGCACGGATGAACAGATAGACCAGCGGGATGAGGGCCGCGGAGCACGCCACAGTGGCGGCCGCCCCGAGGAGGGGGCGGCCGCCACGCAGACGGGGACGGGCGTCTATGGCGGAACCGTCAGATCATGCCCACGCGAGTGAGCATCTGCTGGGTCTGCTCGAGCCCGTCCAGGTCCCCGAGATCGATATCGGGCCCCCCGAGGGACTCGAGTGGGGGCAGACCGACGGCGTCCGAGGTGATGCCCGGCACGACCGGGTACTCGCTGTCCTCCTCGAGGAAGTAGAGCTGGGACTGCTCCCCGAGGAGCTCCTGGACCACCCGGAGCGCGTCCTCCTGGCGGTCCGACGAGGCGAGCACACCGACGCCGGCCACGTTGACCAGCGCACCGGGATCGCCCTTGGTCAGGTAGTGCACCCGCGCCCGCATGTTCTCCTCGCCCTTCTCCTGGGCGGTGTTGTACCAGTAGTAGTGATTGGTCAGTCCGAGCTCGACGTCGCCGGTGTCGGCCGCCTCGAGGAGCGCCACGTTGTTGTCGTAGGTCTTCGGCTCGTTGGCCAGGAAGTCGCGGAGCCACTGCTCGGCCGCCTCGTCGCCGCGGTCGACCCGCAGTCCGGTGACGAAGGACTGGAACGAGGCGTTGGTGGGGGCGTACCCGACCTTGCCCCTCCACTCGGGCTCGGTGAGGGCGTCGATGGTGTCCGGGACCTCGGACTCCTCGAGCACCTCCGAGTCATAGACCAGCACGCGGGCGCGCAGGCTCGTCGCGACCCAGGTCCCGTCGGTCGCCCGGTACTGGGCGGGGACCTGCGCGATCGTCGCCTCGTCGAGCGGCTCGAGCAGACCCTCCTTGGACAGGGCGCCGAGCGCACCTGCGTCCTGGGAGAAGAAGATGTCGGCGGGGCTGGCCTGGCCCTCCTCCGCGATCTGGGCGGCCATCTCGGGGGTGCTCGCGTACCGCACCTCGAGGTCGATACCGGTCCTCTCCCCGATCTGCGCCAGCAGCGGGCCGACGAGGTTCTCGCTGCGGCCCGAGTAGACCACCAGCGCATCGGAATCGTCTCCGGCACCGTCCGTGGTGCAGGCCGCCAGCCCCACCACCAGCGAACCGACGGCGGCGAGCGCGGCCAGGCGGCGTCGCATCATCAGGGTTCCTCCCTCACAGTCCCGGTGCCGCGTCGCCGACACCGGGTGTGAGCTTAGCCTAAACTTATTCGAGGCTTCACCCCGGTCCACCCGCCCCGGATCAGTCCAGGTCGTCGTGCCGCATGAGCTGGCGCGCGGCCTCCGTGATCGACCCGGTCATCGAGGGGTAGACGGAGAAGGATCCGGCGAGGTCGCCCACTGTGAGCTGATTCCGCACGGCAACGGAGACGGGCAGGATGAGCTCGGACGCGGTGGGGGCCACGATCACCCCACCGATCACCACCCCGGAGGCCGGTCGGCAGAAGAGCTTCACGAAACCGCGGCGGAGGCTGCGCATCTTCGCGCGGGGGTTGCCCGCCAGCGGGTACACCTCGACGCGGGCGGGGACCTCCCCGCTCTCGATCTGCGCGTGGGAGATGCCGACGGTGGCGATCTCGGGTCGGGTGAAGACCGCCGATGCGACGGTGCGGAGTTTGATGGGACTGACCCCTTCGCCCAGCGCGTGGTACATCGCGATGCGACCCTGCATCGCCGCCACCGAGGCCAGGGGGAACAGATCGGTACAGTCCCCGGCGGCGTAGATGCCGGCGGCGGTGGTGCGGGAGACGCGGTCGACCTTGATGTGCCCGCTGCGCTGAACCTCGATGCCGGCGCTCTCCAATCCCAGGTCACCGGTGTTGGGTACCGAACCCACGCACATCAGGGCATGCGACCCCTTGACGGTCCGGCCGTCGCCCAGTCGGACGATGATCCCGTCCTCGTGGTGCTCGACCGCGTCCGCGCGGGCGTGCTTGACCAGAGCGACGCCACGCTCGCTGAGCGCCTCCTCCAGCACCAGCGCCGCGTCGGCGTCCTCGTGGGGCAGGACGCGGTCGCGGCTGGAGACCATGGTGACCTTGACGCCCATCTCCGTGAACGCGGAGACGAACTCGGCACCGGTCACACCGGACCCCACGACCACCAGATGCGAGGGGAGCTCGGTGAGGTCATAGAGCTGCCGCCAGGTCAGGATCCGCTCCCCGTCCGGCTCCGCGCCGGAGATGATGCGCGGATTGGAACCGGTGGCGATCAGCACCACGTCCGCGTCGAGGATCTTCTCCTGGCCGTTGTCCAGGGACACGAGCACGCGGTGCGAGGCCATTCCCGGCCGCGAATCGTGCAGCCGCGCGGTACCCGACAACAGCCGCACGCCCTCGCGCTGGAGCTGGGACCTGATGTCGGCGGACTGGGCGCGGGCCAGTGACTTGACCCGGCCGTTGACCTGGCCGAGCCGGTAGGCGGTGGGGTCGAAGTGCATCTCGACGCCCATCTCCTCGGCGCGGCGCATGTCCGTGCGCACGCCCGTGGTCGCGATGAACGTCTTGGAGGGCACGCAGTCGGTGAGCACGCAGTTCCCGCCGATCCCCTCGGCGTCCACGATCGTGACATCCGCACCGTACTGGGCGGCCACCAGGGCGGCCTCGTAACCGGCGGGACCGCCGCCGATGATGATGATGCGCTGCGTCACAGGTGGTCCTCCACGGGTCACGGGGTCGGGGCCGGGCGCCGCGGGCCACTGTGGTGGACCGCGTCGCGTCCGCCGTACACGGTAGTCGAACCGGCGGCACGGGGCCGGAGGACGCCGGGGCCACACCCGGCCGAGGGACTACTCTGGTCGCCGTGCCTCTCTACGCCGCGTACGGGACCAACATGCATCCCGAACAGATGAACGCCCGCGCGCCGCACTCACCGTTCGCCGGAACCGCGTGGCTGCACGGCTGGCGTCTGACCTTCGCGGGCGAGGACCCGACATGGGAGGGCGCCGTCGCCACGGTGGTCGAGGACCCGGAGTCGAAGGTGTTCGTGGTGCTCTACGACGTCCCCGACGACGACGCCCGCGCCCTCGACCGGTGGGAGGGCACGGACTCGATGCCGGCCCGGAAGATCCGGGTCCGGGTGGAGCGCCGTCCCGCCGTCCCCCCCGGGCCCCCGGTCGGCGCCCAGGAGTCCGAGTTCGCGGTCACCTCGCCCTCCCCCGGCCCGGCGGAGGGCACGGAACTGGTCTGGCTGTACGTCATGGACGCCTTCGAGGGAGGCCTGCCGTCGGCGCGGTATCTGGGCCTCCTGGCGGATGCCGCCGAGTGCGCCGGCGCGCCCGACCCCTATGTGCGGGAACTGCGTACCCGGGAATCCCGCAACGTCGGCCCGGGCGCGTAGGACTCCGGGTACACCTGTGTCGATGCCGCCTCTGCTCTCCCCCACC
>NZ_JAALDV010000241.1:0-4586 GCF_014145045.1 Dietzia sp. DQ12-76 | reverse complement strand
TGACCGCCCGGGCGTACCCGCTCGGCGGCACGCTGGAGTATCTGCGTGCGGGGCAGGTCGACGGGGGAGTGGAAGAAGCTGGCCGTGACGAGGTCGAACCGCTCGTCGGTGGTCCAGGTGGACAGGTCGTGCGACACCCAGTCGATACGGTCGGCCAGTCCGCGGGTCGCCGCCGCCTCCGCCCCGCGGGAGACCGCCGTGGGAGACAGGTCCACCGCGGTCACGCGCCACCCCTGCTCGGCCAGCCAGACCGCGTCTCCGCCCTCACCGCAGCCCAGCTCGAGGGCCGAGCCGGCCGGGAGAGGGCCGACCACCGCCGCCGTCGTGGCGTTCGCGGCCCCCGACCAGCGGGGTCCGTCGCCCGCGTACTCGCCCTCCCAGAAGTCGGCAGGGCCTCCGGAGGCGTTCTGGGTGTGGGTCGCGGCGTCGAAGTCCTCGTTGACCAGCATCATGTTGACCATCCCGCCCGCCATCGACCCCGCGGCCATGGAGACGGGCACGGTGGCTCCCGGGTTGGCGACGTTGCCCGCCGCCCAGATGCGGGGATGGCTGGTCGCACCGAACTGGTCCACCGCGAGAACCGTGCCCAGCGGGGAGGTGGTCCGCTCCAGGTCGAGCCCGTCGAGGAACCGGTCGTGGGGCCGAGCGGTGGGCGCGGCGAAGATCGCGTCGAGTGCGATCTGTCGTCCGTCGGCCAGGCTGACGCCGGTCAGTCGTCCGTCCTCGGACAGGACGCTGGTGACGGGCGACTCCTCGAGCCGGACGCCGCGGGCCCGGAGCCGGGCGGCCACCTCGGCATCGGGGGCGCCACTCCCGGCGGTGAGGAACACCAGGTCGTCGGTCCACTGCCGGACGAGCTGAGCCTGGTGCGCCGACATGGCGGACGTGCCCAGCACCGCGATCCTGCTGCCGCGCACCTCCCAACCGTGGCAGTACGGGCAGTGGAGCACGCTCGAGCCCCAGAGTTCCTGCAGGCCGGGGATGTCCGGGAGTTCGTCGGTCTGTCCGGTCGCCACGACGAGAGCACGGGCTGTCACGGGTGCCGCATCGGCGAACTCGACGGTCAGGGCGGCGTTCCCCCCGTTCGCTCCGTCACCGCTCCCCGCGTCGTCGACCCCGCTGTCCCGGACCACGGTCACGAACCCGGACCGCACCGTCACGTCGTACTGCCGCAGTTCCTCGCGGCCCCGGCGGAGCAGCTCGAGCGGGTCCATCCCCTCGTGGCCGAGGACTCCGTGCATGTGCGCGGCGAAGCGGTTGCGCGGTTCGCCGGCGTCGACGACGAGCAAGCGGCGGCGGGCCCGGCCGAGCATGAGCGCCGCCGACAGGCCCGCGGCCCCACCGCCGACCACGATCGTGTCCCAGTGTTCTGGTGTCTCCTCAGTGATGTCCATGGGGACAGTTGACGCCTGGTGTGCAAAAACTGCAAGAATGTTTGCACTATTGGCAAGGAGTCGGGCGACGGCGGGAGAGGACCGATGGGCGGAGAACTCAAGCAGGTGGGCGTGCGGCTGCGCGCGTACCGACACAGCCGCGGGTTGACGCTGGACGAGTTGGCGGAGCGGGCCGGGATGTCGGCCAGCACGCTGTCGCGTCTCGAGTCAGGCAAGCGGCAGGCCAGTCTCGAGCTGCTGCTGCCGCTCACGCGCCAACTGGGGATCGGCCTGGACGACCTGGTGGCCCCGACCACGGTCGACCCCCGGGTGCGGCGGCCCGTCGTCCACCGGGACGGCATGGTCATCGCGCCCCTGGCCCCCGAGGGGTCATCGGTGGGGACCTACAAGATCACCTACCCGCCGGCAAAGGTGGCGCCCGAACCCCGGGTCCACGACGGGTACGAGTGGTTCTACGTCCTGTCCGGGAAATTGCGCCTGGTCCTCGGCGACCAGGAGCTGATCCTCACCCGCGGGGAGGCGGCCGAGTTCGACACCAGGGTCCCGCACAGCCTGTCCGCGGCCGGGGGACGCCCGGCGCAGGTGATCAGCATCTTCAACGACGACGGCGTGCGGATGCACACGCACACCGCGGGCTCGTGACGTCTCCAGGGCTCCCGGTTTGGTCGGTCGCCCGGCCGTGCTGGTAGGGTATCCCTCGCTGCTCGAGAGGGCGGCACTGCTTCCCGAAAGGGCGGCGACACGGCCCGCGAGGGCCGTGAGGGGCTATAGCGCAGTTGGTAGCGCGTCTCGTTCGCATCGAGAAGGTCAGGGGTTCGATTCCCCTTAGCTCCACCCAAGGACTTCGAGTTCAGAGGCCGTTTCCGCGCAAGCGGGGACGGCCTTTCCGCTTGTCAGGTCTGTGCGGCCCCGGCCCGGCCCGGCCAGGTGGCCGCGTGATCGTTCACGCGGGGTTTACCGCGACACCGGTGCACCCGGAGGTACCTGAGTAGTCTTCTGCGTCATGGCGACACCCGCGCCCGAGGGCGACGACCCCGGGGCCCCCTCCACAGTTCAGCGCTACATCGACGAGACCCCCCGGTGGCGGGACGGCACCCCGGCGGTCGCGGGCGGCATGACGAGTATGCAGGGCAGGATCTTCTGGCTCGCCTCGGCAGGCAAGTTCTTCGAGGGCCTGATCGTGTTCCTCATCGGGGTGGCCCTGCCGCTCATCACCGCCTACTGGTCACTCTCGGCGGTGGAGACGGGGTTGCTCACGGCCGCGACCCTCGCGGGCATCATGGTCGGGGCCACGGCCCTCGGTGGACTGTCGGACCGCTTCGGCCGCAAGCAGATGTTCCTCATCGAGATGATCCTGTTCACCGTCTTCCTGCTCGGTGCCACCGTGGCACCCGGGTTCGCCGTCTTCCTCGTGTGCCTGTTCGGGATGGGTGTCGCGCTGGGGTGCGACTACCCGACCGCGCACGCGATCCTCTCCGAGACGCAGTCGACCGCCGGCCGCGGCCGTAAGGTGCTGTCGGCATTCGCGTTCCAGGCGGTCGGCGCCGTGGCGGGGACCCTGGTGGGCGTCGCCATCCTCAGCACCACCAGCTCACTCGACTCCTGGCGACTCATGTTCGGTGTCGTCGTGGTACCGGCGGCACTGGTCGCCGTCGGCCGGGTGTTCGTCGTACAGAGCCCACACTGGCTGGCGAACGTCGGCCGCCGCGCGGAAGCCGAGGCCGAACTCACGAAGCTCCTCGCCCGCACGCCGCGGTACCCCTCGGTCGTGACGATCTCGGACGGGCGGGACGGTGGGGCCGAGGCCGCGACGACCGACGTCCGCGCGCTGTTCAGGACGCCGTGGCGGCGATCGACCATCCTGGCGTCGGTCCCGTGGTTCCTCCAGGACCTCAGCACCTACGGGATCGGCATCTTCACGCCGACGATCATCGCCACCACGCTCGGGAACGTCGCCAGCAGTGGGTCGTCGTCGTCGGCGATCATCCACAAGGACCTGTTCGGCGCCAAGGGTGCCGCCCTCATCGACGTCTTCCTCCTGGTGGGCATCCTGGTCGCCATCGTGTTGATCAACAGGTGGGGCCGCATGCGGCTGCAGATCCTGGGCTTCCTCGGCTGCGCGACCGGACTCGCCATCGCCGCCTCCTCGACCCTGGCCCACGGGTCGGTGCAGACGGTGCTCGTCTTCACCGGCTTCATCCTGTTCCAGTTCATGACCAACCTCGGTCCCAACTCCATGACCTACGTCGTGGCGGGGGAGGTGTTCCCGACGGCCCTGCGCGGGACGGGAGCGGGCATGGCGGCGTCCATCGCCAAGTCGGGCGCCGTGCTCACCTCGTTCCTCTTCCCGATACTGCTGGTCGCCTGGGGCACGGGTGTCGTCCTGGCGATCCTGGTGGGGACCTCACTGCTCGGGGCGGTCATCACGTGGCTGTTCCGCATCGAGACCACCGGCAAGAGCGTCGAGGAGATCGATTCGATGTACGAGCTGCATCCGACGACGACGGAGCCCGCCGAGCAGTGAGACCGGATGGTCCGCCTGTGGCACTGTGGGCGACATGCCGTCTCCCCGGATCGCCATCACCTTCTGTACGCAGTGCCGGTGGACGCTTCGCGCCCAGTGGTACGCGGGCGAGCTGCTGCAGACCTTCGAGGGCGAGATCGGTGAGGTCGCGCTCGTGCCAGCGACCGGCGGCACCTTCCGGATCGACGTCGGCGACGAGCAGGTCTGGAACCGCAAGAGGGATGGTGGATTCCCCGAGATCACCGAACTGAAGCGGGCTGTCCGGGATCTCGTCGCCCCGGGAAAGTCGCTCGGTCACGCCGACCGGGTCGGGCCCACCGAGTAGCCGCGGAGCTCGGTCCCGGAGGATCCCGACGGCGCCCGTTCGCCGTGACCGCACCCGGAATCCGCCCGAAATTCGCCTCCGGGTAAGGGAACTCTGATGTGCTGGAGTTCAGGCGGCGGCTGCCGCCGGTCGACGACACCAGGGAGAACGACATGTCCGTAAGGCTTCTCACCGTGTGCGGCGTGGCCGCAGTGACCCTCTTCGCGGGCGCCGGGACGGCGTCCGCTCAACTCGGCTCCGTCACGGGCTCGCTGCCGGGATCCGCCAGCGGGCCGGTCGGTTCCGTGGCGACCGCGGCGTGCAACGCCGGAAGCGTCGCGAACCTCGCCGGTGCGGGGCTTCC
>NZ_JAALDV010000240.1:0-1428 GCF_014145045.1 Dietzia sp. DQ12-76 | reverse complement strand
GGGTGAGTACGCCGCCGGGCCGCGCGCGCAGCGGTACCACGTGGCCGGGCCGTGTGAAGTCTCCGGGAACGGCGTCGGCGGAGGCCAGCATGCGGGCCGTGCGCGCCCTGTCGGCGGCGGAGATCCCGGTCGAGACACCGGCGCGGGCGTCCACGGTGACCGTATAGGCGGTGTCGTGCCGGTCCTCGTTGATGGCCCGCATCGGCGGGAGATCGAGGCGCAGGCAGTCCTCGGCCTCGAGCGTCACGCACACGTATCCGGACGAGTACCGGACGAGGAAACCCATCAGCTCGGGAGTCGCGAGTTCGGCGGCGAAGATCAGGTCGCCCTCGTTCTCCCGGTCCTCGCTGTCCACCACGACGACGGCTCGTCCCGCCGCGATGTCGGCGATGGCGCGGTCGATGCCGTCGAAGGTGGTCACTGCTGCGGGTTCTCCTCGGTACTCATCACACCCGGGCGGCGTCCGCGGGCACGGCCACAAGTATGGCGCATCCGCTCACCCGGTCCGGTCACCGCGTCCTCCCAGGAGACGCTCGACGTACTTGGCCAGGACGTCGACCTCCAGGTTGACCCGGCCTCCCCGGGGCAGACCACCGAGGATCGTGTCCTCCAGCGTGGTGGGGATGAGCGAGACCTCGAACCACGGCTCCCGCTGCCCGAGCGGACTGACCGCTGACACCGTGAGCGAGGTCCCCGACACCGTGATGGATCCCTTCTCGACCACGTAGCGGGACAGCTCCGGCGGCATCGACAGGCGCAGCACGTGCCATCTGGCGTGCTCGGTCCTGCTGATCAGGGCGCCTGTACCGTCGACGTGCCCCTGGACGATGTGTCCTCCGAAGCGTGCGTCCGCCCGCATCGCGCGCTCCAGGTTCACCGGATCCCCGGGACGCAGCGCACCCAGGGCGGTGCGGTCGAGGGTCTCGGCCATCACGTCGGCGTCGAATCCCACCCCGGGGGTGAACTCGGTGACGGTGAGGCAGACGCCGTTGACGCAGATCGAGTCGCCGTGACCGGCGTCGGACGTGACGAGCGGTCCGAGGATCCGCAGACGCGCGGAGTCTCCCACCGTGTCGACGGAGTCCAGCGTGCCGAGTTCCTCGACGATTCCGGTGAACATCAGAGCGGTCCTCTCGTGGGTGTGGTCATTCGGGTCATCCGGTCATCCGGTTCGTCTCATCATGCGGAGATAGACGTCCTGGCCCAGCACCGCGGTCTCGCAGACCTCGAAACCGTGCGCGTCGGAGAGTGTGCCGACACCGGCCTCCTCGACGGCGGACCGGCCGCCGCCCAACACGAGGGGCGCGAGGTAGGCCTCGACCTCGTCGACGAGCCCGGCGGAGAGGAACGCGCCGGCCAGCCGGGGTCCGCCCTCGACCAGGACGTGCTGGACGTCGCCGAGCATCGCGAGCGCGTCCGCCGGGTCGC
>NZ_JAALDV010000239.1:13625-17702 GCF_014145045.1 Dietzia sp. DQ12-76 | reverse complement strand
CGCTCCCGCCGCCGGCGACTGCTCGACCGCGGGTGCGGGGTCCCCGGCCCGGAAGGTCACCGGGGTGAAGGTCTCGTTGGCGCCGTTGCGCACCCCGTGCGCGCCCCAGGTGAGGAAACCGCAGGTGACCTTGGTGCAGTCGATGCTCTTGCCCCCGGCTCCGGTGAACGTGGGACCCGGGACCGTGAGGTTCACCCGGAACGATCCATCGGAACCCATCGTCGCCTGGGCTTCTCCGGCCGTCGACGAGCCGGGGAAGGCGACGAATGCCTGGTATCCCTGGTTGCTGCGCGACTGCTCGTCCGGGACGTAGTCGTAGGTCCGGCCCGTCGCGCCACCGTTGGACGGCCCCCACCCGGATCCGCTGACCCAGCCGAACCCGACGTACACGCCACCGAAACCGCCCTCGACCGCCTGGAAACCCGAACCCGACAGGGTGAACCCGGTCGTGCCCGACGTCGACGCCACCGCCCCGCCCAGCGAACTCGATGCCGTCAGTCGCGCGGCGGCGTGCGCCGTGGCCTGGGTCAGCACGGCCAGCACCGAGGTGCCGAGCAGCGCCAGTGTCAGAACGGCGACGATCCGGGCCACGGTCGCCCGTGCCGTTGATGACAGTGTGTGTCTCACGAGAACTCCTTGACGAGGGCCGACGCGTGTGTGGTGTCGACCGCGGGCTCCACCGGCGTCCGGGCGGTCCGGAATCGTCGTCGATCCGGGGTGACCAACAGATCACCGGTGACGGGATGCCGGTCGACGACGACCGGCTGCTGGTAGACCTCTTCCACCAGTTCGGAGGTGAGGACCTGCTCCGGGGACCCCTCGGCCCGTATGCGGCCGTCCGAGATCATCACGAGACGGTCGGACCACGCGGCCGCCAGCTCGAGGTCGTGCAGCACCACGACCACCGCCCCACCGGCGTCGGCCACGGTCCGGGCCAGTTCCAGGACGACCTCCTGATGGCGCAGGTCGACCGCCGCGGTGGGTTCGTCCAGCAACAACACACCGGCGCGTTGCGCGAGCGCCCTCGACAGGGAGACGCGCGCCTTCTCACCACCGGACAGGGTCGGGAAGGTCCGGGACCGCAGGTGGGCGGTGTCGGTGGCGGCCAGCGATTCCTCGATGACCTCCTCGTCGTGGTCGCCCTCCGGCCGCGCCGCCCAGGGTGCGCGACCCATCGCGACGATCTCCCGCACGGTGAAGGGGAAGGCGACGGAGTTGGCCTGGGTGAGCAACGCTCGGCGCCGGGCGAGATCCCCGAGGCGCCACCGCCGTAGATCGCGGCCGTCGAGGACGGTGCGGCCGGCGTCGGGGTGGGTGTCCCCCGCCACCACGCCGAGCAGCGTCGACTTCCCCGCCCCGTTGGGACCCACCAGAGCGAGCACCTCACCGGCATAGATCTCCAGGTCCACCGAATCGAGCAGGGTCCGACCGCCGAGGCGTACCGTGACCCCCTCGGCGGACACCACCGGCACGCGTGTTTCGCCGCCGCTCATCCCCAGCCCCCCGCGGTACGACGTGTGCGGTGCAGCAGCCAGAAGAAGAACGGGCCGCCGACGGCGGCCGTCACCATGCCGAGCGGCAACTCCGCGTAGTCCACCGCGGTCCGGGCCAGCAGATCCGCGGCCAGCAGGCACACCGCGCCGCCCAGCGCGGACGCCGGCAGCAGCAGTCGGTGTCCCGGACCGGCGATCATGCGGATGAGGTGCGGCACCACCAGTCCCACGAAGGCGACGATTCCGCAGAAGCTCACCGCAGCGGCCGTGAGCAGTCCGACCAGCAGGATGGAGTGGATTCGCAGTCGCTCGACGTCAACGCCCAGGTGACGGGCCGGACGCTCCCCCAACGCGAGCAGGTCGAGCGGCCGCGCCAGGCGGGTCGCCAGGGCCAGTCCGAGCAGCGCCAGGGGCGCCACCACCAGGACGTGGTCCCACCGGCTGCCGTTCAGACTCCCCAGCTGCCAGAAGACGATCTCCTCGCGGGCCTGGGTGTCTCCGAGGAACATGAGCAGGGCGAGCGCGGCTCCCGCCACGGCGTTCACGGCGATGCCGGTCAACACCAGGGTGACCACCTCGGTCCGGCCGTTACTCCGACTGAACAGGTACACCACCGTCGTGGTGAGGATGCCGGCGACGAAGGCGCAGACGACGCTGGTCCAGACACCGAAGGCGGTCAGCCCGAACACGATCGCCGCTGCCGCGCCCACGGCCGCACCGGCGGACACCCCCACCACACTGGGCTCGGCGAGCGGGTTGCCGAACGCTCCCTGCATGAGCGCACCGGCCACCGCGAGGGCGGCGCCCACGACCATCGCCATCGCCACTCTGGGGAAGCGGACGCTCCATAACGTGGCATCGGCGCGGGGGTGGCTCGCGGCGGGGCCGAGGTCGACACCGAGACCGCGGAGGAACCCGGAGGCGACCTCTGTCGCGGGGATGGGCAGCTGTCCCGACGCCGCGGCCACCACGCCCAGAACCCCGAGGGCCACCGCCAGCCCGACGATCAGCAGGCCCCCGGTCACAATGCGGTGGGCGCCGCCGGATGTACGCGCAGGGACGGGGTGTGACGTCGGCCGGCCGACCCGCGCCCGTGACTCCTCGGTGAGCGTCACAGCGCGTCGGGGGCGTAGAGGGCCACGGCAAGGGCGTTGAGCACCGCGGGGGTCCTGGTGCCGAAGGACAGGACGAGGTCGTCGTTCATCGCGACGATCCGCCGGTTCGCCCCGGCGGGCGTCTGGGCCATGGCCGGGAACCTCTCGAGCAGCCCGTCGACGCCGCCGACGGACTCGAGCCCCTTGTTCATCATGATGATGACGTCCGGCTGGGCGGCGATGAGCCCCTCGTCGTTGGCCGGTTTGGCGCCCTTCCACCCGACCTCGGAGGACACGTCGTACCCGCCGGCGGCGGTGATCAACTCGTCCGCGCCGCTGTCCTGGCCGAACATGTAGTAGACCCCGGCGTTACCACGTGCGTAGAGGAACACGGTGCGCAGCCGCGCGGTCTCCGATTCCGGCACGACAGACGAGATCGATCGTTCGGTCTCGACGATCTTCGCGCGGGTTCGCTCCCCCAGTTCACGGCCCAACTCGGGCACCCCGAGGCCGTCCGCGACGGCCCGGGTGAGCGCCTCGACGTTGTCCGGGGACCGGTGCGAGTCCACCACGATGACGGGGATCCCCGCGTCGCGCAGCTGCAGGATCACGTCCCACGGACCGAGCGAGGTGTCCGTGATGATCACACTGGGATCGAGAGCGAGGATCGCCTCGGCGTTGAGCTGGTGACCGTCCTGCGTGACCAGTGGGCGATCAGCGATCTCGGCGAAGGCCGAGGAGACGTCCCGGCCGATCACGTTGTCACCCAACCCGAGTTCGAACACGATGCGCGAGAGCGTTCCGTAGATGTCCAGGGGCAGGATCCGGGAGACGTCGGCGACCTCGACGACCGTGCCCTGGTTGTCGGTGACCACGGCGGGCAGCTGCGGGGCGGGGTCGGTCGCGACGGGCTCGACCGGGTCGTCGACCAACTCCAGGGCGAGTTCGCCGGAGAAGGATCGTGGGTCCTCGATCGCCGAGACCTCCGACGCGAGCGGTATCCCCGAGATGGTGGCGGGGTCTCCGCCGAGCCCGGTCGCGACGCCGCACGAGGTCAGGGAGAGAGCCAGGAGGGCGACGGCCAGCCGGAGCGAGCCTGAGCGCTGTCTGAACATGCGGCTACAGTAGCACCCAAACAAAGGACAGCCTAACCTTCACATGGGAAGCCTTGCCTAATTTACAAAATCGCAGGCAGAGGACGGTTCTCGCGTGCCGAACTCGATCGCCCTCGCCCACACGGGGTCGACTGAGAACGGTGAATTACCCCCAACACGGCGACGACACGCGGCCGCCCCCGGGGCGATCCCCGGGGGCGGCCGCTTCTGTCTCGTCCGGCTCGGGCCTTCGAGCCCGTGGCCGTTTCACTCCTGTTCGGCGGCAGCCTTCCTCAGCGACTCGGTGGGCAGGAAGTGGTCACCGTACTTCGCGGCGAGCTCCTCGGCGCGGGCGACGAAGCCCTTGTAACCCGACGGTTCCGTGGCGCCCGGTGC
>NZ_JAALDV010000239.1:5000-13555 GCF_014145045.1 Dietzia sp. DQ12-76 | reverse complement strand
TACCGCCGGTCCACGCCGGGAACCCGATCCCGATGATCGAGCCGATGTTGGCGTCGGCGTCGTCCACGATCACGCCCTCGTCGACGCACTTCTGGGTCTCGAGAACCTCGGCGAAGATCATGCGGTCGACCAGGTCCTGCAACGGCGGTGCGTTGTCCGGCGAGGTGTTGAACGCCTCCCGCAGGCCCGGCCAGAGTCCCGCTCGCGTGCCGTCGGTGTAGTCGTAGAACCCGGCCCCGGCCAGACGGCCGCTGCGGCCGAGCTCGTTGACCATCGTGGCGGTGACGCGGTCGGACGGCACCTCCACGAACTCCTCGCCCGCGGCCGCGGCGGCCTCGCGCGCGGTGTCGCGGATCTTGAGCATGAGGTTGAGGTTCAACTCGTCGGACAGCTGCAGCGGCGCCGCCGGGTACCCCGCGATGCGGCCGGCCTGCTCGATGGTCGAGGGCTCGATCCCCTCGTCCAGCATGCCGATCGCCTCGTTGACGAACGTGCCGATGACGCGGGAGGTGTAGAAGCCACGCGAGTCGTTGACCACGATCGGGATCTTCCGGATCGCCAGCGTGAGGTCGATCGCCTTGGCCAGGGTCTCGGGGGTGGTCTTCTCACCCTTGATGATCTCGACCAGCTGCATCTTGTCGACGGGCGAGAAGAAGTGCAGTCCGATGAAGTCCTCGGGACGCTTGACGCCGGTCGCGAGGTCGGTGATTGGGAGGGTCGACGTGTTGGAGCCGAGCAACGCGTCGGGGGCGACGATGTCCTCGATCTCCTGGAAGACCTTCTTCTTCAGATCCGGCGACTCGAAGACGGCCTCGATCACGAGGTCGCATCCGGCCAGCGCCTGCGGGTCCGTGGTGGGCGTGATGCGGGCCAGGAGGGCGTCGGACTTCTCCTGCGTGGTGCGGCCACGCTCGAGCGCCTTGGCCTCGATCTTCTCCGCGTACGCCTTGCCCTTGTCCGCGGACGCCTGCTCGACGTCCTTGAGCACGACCTCGATCCCCGCCTTCGCGCACACGTACGCGATGCCGGCGCCCATCATGCCGGCGCCCAGGACGCCGACCTTGGTGAACTCGGTCCGAGGGATCTCGGAGCCGTCGGCGGCCTTGGGGCGTGCGCCGCCGGACGAGCAGTGCTGCATGTCGAAGAAGAACGCCTGGATCATGTTCTTCGCGATGGGACCGGTGACGAGCGAGACGAAGTATCGCGCCTCGATCTTCTCGGCGGTGGCGAAGTCGACCTGCGACCCCTCGACCGCGGCGGCCATGATGGCCCGGGGCGCCGGGGAGGGCGCGCCCTTGGTCTGCTTGCGCATGTTGGCGGGGAAGGACGGCAGGACCCCGGCCAGGGCCGGGTCGCTGATCGTGCCGCCGGGCAGCGTCCACCCCTTGCGGTCCCAGGGCTGACTGGGCTCGGGATCGGTCTTGATCCACGCCTTCGCGGCGTCGACGAGCTGCTCGGGGGCCACGACCTCGTCGACCAGGCCCGCCTTGAGGGCCTTGTCCGGGGCGAACGAACGGCCCGACATCAGGATGTTGGGCACGGCCTGCGCCAGACCGAACATGCGGACGGTCCGGACGATGCCGCCGCCGCCGGGCAGCAGACCGAGTGTGACCTCGGGCAGGCCGACCTTGGCGCCGCGGGCGTCGGCCATCACGCGGTGGTGGCAGGCGAGGGCGAGCTCGAGACCTCCGCCCAGGGCCGCGCCGTTGATCGCGGCCACGACCGGGACCCCGAGGGTCTCCAGGGCGCGCATCCGGCCCTTGATCTGCATGGACCGCTCGAAGAGCTCCTCGGCGTCGCCGGGGCCCGCCGTGATCATGGACTTGAGGTCGCCGCCGCCGAAAAAGCTCTTCTTGGCGGAGGTCAGGACGATGCCCTTGATGGACTCCTTCTCGGCCTCGATACGGCCGACGGTCTCCGAGAAGTCGTCGATGAAACGCGCGTTCATGGTGTTCGCGCCGTGGTCGGGGTCATCCATGGTGAGGGTGACGATGCCGTCGCCGTCCTGCTCCCACCGGAACATGTTGTCGCTCACTGGTTCTCTACTCCTAAAGGCTGTGGTGTCGGTGGGGCGGATCAGACGCGCTCGATGATGGTGGCGACGCCCATTCCACCGCCGACGCAGAGGGTGATGAGGGCGCGCCTGCCGCCGGTGCGCTCGAGCTCATCGAGCACGGTGCCGGTGATCATGGCGCCGGTGGCTCCGAGGGGGTGACCCATCGCGATGGCCCCGCCGTTGACGTTGAGCTTCTCGTCGGGGATGTCCATGTCCTTCTGGAAACGCAGCACGACGGAGGCGAACGCCTCGTTGAGCTCCCACAGGTCGATGTCGTCCCGGGTGAGCCCCGCGATCTCGAGAGCCTTCTTCGCGGCCGGGGTCGGGCCGGTGAGCATGATGGTGGTGTCGGCGCCGGAGGTGGCCGCGGCCACGACGCGGGCGCGCGGCGTCATGTTCATCTCCTTGCCGGCCTTCTCCGACCCGACCACCACGAGGGCGGCGCCGTCGACGATGCCGGAGGAGTTGCCACCGTGGTGGACGTGGTTGATCTTCTCGACCCAGTGGTACTTCTGCAGCGCGACGGCGTCGAAACCGCCCATGTCGCCGACCATGGCGAACGAGGGCTTGAGGCCGGCGAGCGCCTCGACCGTGGTGCCCGGTCGCATGTGCTCGTCGTGGTCGAGGATGGTGACGCCGTTGATGTCCTTGACCGGGACGACCGACTTGGCGAACCGGCCCTCCTCCCACGCGCGGGCGGCGAGTCGCTGCGAGCGCTCGGCGTAGCGGTCCACGTCCTCACGGGTGAACCCCTCGAGCGTGGCGATGAGGTCGGCCCCGATCCCCTGCGGGGAGAAGTACGTGTCGTAGTTCGTCGCCGGATCCAGGGCCCAGGCGCCGCCGTCGGTGCCCATCGGCACGCGCGACATGGATTCGACGCCGCCGGCGAGGACGACCTCGTCCCAACCGGAGCGGATCTTCTGGGCGGCCATGTTGATGGTGGTCAGGCCGGAGGCGCAGAACCGGTTGATCTGCACACCGGCGACGGTGTCGGGCATCTTGGCGGCCAGCGCGGCGATCCGCGGCAGATCCATGCCCTGGTCCCCGAGCGGGGTGACGATCCCGTAGATGATGTCCGAGATCCGGTTCTCGTCGAGGTCGGGGAACCGACGCCGCATCTCTTCGATGAGACCGACGACCAGGTCGATCGGCTTGACCCCGTGCAGAGCGCCGCCGGGCTTGCCCTTGCCTCGCGGAGTCCGGATGGCGTCGTAGATGAATGCCTCGGTCATGGGTTGTCCACGGCCTTTCTCTGGGCGGAACTGATACGTGTTCGAGGTCAGCGTACGTGGTCCCTCGCCCCCGCTCGGAGTGTGGTCCGTTTTTCACGATCCGCGCCCGGGGCGCTCCGGTGGCACAGTGGACCGTGACCGTCCGCGGCGCCCGGTAGACGGCGCCTCCCGACCCGACGCGAGGACCCCGTGACCGTGACCGACGCCGTTCCCCCCGCCCTGGTAGAGCTCGCCGAGAGGTGCGGCGTGGCCACGAGCTACGAGGACGCCCGCGGTATCCGCCGCGAGATCCCCGCCCGGACGCTGCGTGCGGTTCTCGCCGCGATGGGCATCCCGGTCGGTGAGGACGACGACGAGGGCGGTGGCTCGGTCAGCGCGGCGCTCGAGGAGGTTCGTCTGCGGCCGTGGCGCCGGGTGCTCCCCCCGACGATCGTGACGAGGCAGGGCTCGGGGGCCCTGTGCGCCGTCCATGTACCCCGTGGAACCTCTGTGGGGCTGTCCGTCCACCTCGAGGACTCGTCCGACCCGCTCGACCTGGTGCTCCCCGCCGCCGCGGAGGAGTCGAGGAGTGTCGATGGGACGCCAGTCGACCGATTCGATCTGGAGCTGCCCGACGCGCTCCCCCTAGGGTGGCACCGCCTGGTCGCCGTCGTCACGGACTCGTTCGACGGCACCGGCCCGTCGGCGGGGGAGCCGCGGGTCGTCGAAGCCGCCCTGGTGGTGTCCCCGCGGTCCATACCGGTCCCCCCGGATCTCGGACGGCGCCGGGGTGTCGGGCTGGCCGCGCAGCTCTACCAGGTCCGGTCCGACACGTCGTGGGGGGTCGGTGACCTGTCGGACCTCGCCGACCTCGCCGACTGGGCCGGGCGGGACCTCGGCGCCGACTTCGTCCTGGTCAATCCGATGCACGCCGGGGAACCGCTCCCGCCGGTGGAGCCGTCCCCGTACCTCCCGACCACACGGCGGTTCGCCTCACCGCTGTACCTCCGGCCCGAGCTGATCCCGGAATACGCCTCGCTCCCACCCGAGGAGATGCAGGTGGTCGATGACCTCGCGGCCGGGCAGCGGCAGAGGAACACCGAGGACACCATCGACCGCGACTCCTCGTGGGGAAGCAAACTCGAGGCGCTCCGGGTGGTATTCGCCGCGCCTCTCACGGAGGACCGGGCCCGGGCGTTCGACGACTTCGCCGACGAGCAGGAGCCCGGACTGTTCCGTTTCGCCACGTGGTGTGCTCTGGCGTCCGAGTGGGGCCCGGACTGGTCGCGGTGGCCCGCAGCGCTGAAGGACCCGGATTCCGACGACGTGGCGCGTTTCGCCACCGACCACGCGCGGGAGGTCCGATTCCACCAGTGGCTGCAGTGGCAGGTCGCGCAGCAACGCGCTGGTGCGCAGCGCGCCGCGTTGTCGGCGGGAATGCGGCTGGGGATCCTCCACGATCTGGCCGTCGGGGTGCATCCCACCGGCGCCGACGCCTGGGCGCTCCGCCGGTCACTCGCCCGCGGGGTCACCGTGGGCGCGCCACCGGACGTCTATAACCAGCTGGGCCAGGACTGGTCCCAGCCCCCGCTGCGGCCCGATGCTCTCGCCGAGGAGGGGTACCGGCCCTTCCGGGACATCGTCCGCGCCGCGCTGCGCGACTCGGGCGGGATACGGATCGACCACATCCTGGGTCTGTTCCGGCTCTGGTGGATCCCGTCGGGGCTCCCGCCCACCGAGGGGACGTACGTGAACTATGACCACGAGGCGATGATCGGCGTTCTCGCGCTGGAGGCGTCGCGTGCCGGCGCGGTCATCGTGGGAGAGGACCTGGGGACCGTCGCACCCGGGGTCCGGGAGGAACTGTCCGAGCGCGGGGTGTTGGGCACCTCGGTGATGTGGTTCGAGCAGCAGGACTCCCAGCCGGTGCCCCCCGAGGACTATCGCCGGCTCTGCATGGCGTCGGTGACCACTCACGACCTCCCGCCGACTGCGGGGTATGTCGACCTCGTGCATGTGGATGTCCGCGAGGAACTGGGCCAGCTGACGGGCGATGTCGAACAGGAGCGCGCCGACGCGGCCTCCGAGATCGGGTCGTACACCGAGGCGGTCAGACGGCGCGACTTACTCGAGGGCGCCAGCACGGAGGATCTGGTGGTGGCGCTCCACGCATTCCTGGCCGCGGCACCATCTCTTCTCTACGCGGTGTCGGTGGCCGACCTCGTCGGTGATCGCCGCCCGGTCAACATGCCCGGGACGTCAGAGGAGTATCCGAACTGGCGTGTGCCGCTCTCCGACGCTCGAGGCGACGTGGTCGCCCTCGAAGGGCTTCGTGGATCGGACCTGGCGAAGCGGGTATTCGGCGCGGCGTCGGTTGGGGTGGTGGGTGGCGGCGTCGGTTGGGGTGGTGGGTGTGGGGTGAAATGACGAGGGCCCCCGGGGCCGCGGTGGGGCGGTCTCGGGGGCTCTCGTGTGAAGTTGTGTTCGGCGGTGACCTACTCTCCCACACCCTCTCGAGTGCAGTACCATCGGCGCTGGCAGGCTTAGCTTCCGGGTTCGGAATGGGACCGGGCGTTTCCCTGCCGCTATGGCCGCCGTAACTCTGTGAAACAAGGCCCGACCCGCGATCGAGACCGCGGATGGGTGTGTTGTTTCAGATACTGCACAGTGGACGCGGTGCGATTCTTTTGGCTTGAGTGTGTGTAAGCCCTCGGCCGATTAGTACCGGTCACCTCCACGCATTGCTGCGCTTCCAGTTCCGGCCTATCAACCCCATGGTCTGTGGGGGGCCTTAACCACGCAAGGTGGTGAGAAACCTCATCTTGGAACAGGCTTCCCGCTTAGATGCTTTCAGCGGTTATCCCTTCCGAACGTAGCTAACCAGCGATGCTCCTGGTGGAACAACTGGCACACCAGAGGTTCGTCCGTCCCGGTCCTCTCGTACTAGGGACAGCCTTCCTCAAGTTTCTTACGCGCGCGGCGGATAGAGACCGAACTGTCTCACGACGTTCTAAACCCAGCTCGCGTGCCGCTTTAATGGGCGAACAGCCCAACCCTTGGGACCTACTCCAGCCCCAGGATGCGACGAGCCGACATCGAGGTGCCAAACCATCCCGTCGATATGGACTCTTGGGGAAGATCAGCCTGTTATCCCCGGGGTACCTTTTATCCGTTGAGCGACACCGCTTCCACTTGCCGGTGCCGGATCACTAGTCCCGACTTTCGTCCCTGCTCGACGTGTCAGTCTCACAGTCAAGCTCCCTTGTGCACTTGCACTCAACACCTGATTGCCATCCAGGCTGAGGGAACCTTTGGGCGCCTCCGTTACTCTTTGGGAGGCAACCGCCCCAGTTAAACTACCCACCAGGCACTGTCCCTAACCCAGATCATGGGCCGAGGTTAGACGTCCAATACGATCAGAGTGGTATTTCAACAACGACTCCACACACACTGGCGTGCATGCTTCACAGTCTCCCACCTATCCTACACAAACCGAATCGAACGCCAATACCAAGCTATAGTAAAGGTCCCGGGGTCTTTTCGTCCTGCCGCGCGTAACGAGCATCTTTACTCGTAATGCAATTTCGCCGAGTCTGTGGTCGAGACAGCAGAGAAGTCGTTACGCCATTCGTGCAGGTCGGAACTTACCCGACAAGGAATTTCGCTACCTTAGGATGGTTATAGTTACCACCGCCGTTTACTGGGGCTTAAATTCTCAGCTTCGCCTTGCGGCTAACCGGTCCTCTTAACCTTCCAGCACCGGGCAGGCGTCAGTCCGTATACATCGACTTACGTCTTCGCACGGACCTGTGTTTTTAGTAAACAGTCGCTTCTCTCTGGTCTCTGCGACCACACCCAGCTCCCACCGCGAGGGTGTTCACCGGGCATGGCCCCCCTTCTCCCGAAGTTACGGGGGTATTTTGCCGAGTTCCTTAACCACAGTTCTCTCGATCGCCTTGGTATTCTCTACCTGATCACCTGTGTCGGTTTGGGGTACGGGCCGTGTATGAACTCACTAGAGGCTTTTCTCGGCAGCATAGGATCACTGAATTCCCCACAACGGGTACGCATCAAGTCTCAGCCTTCATGTGACACGGATTTGCCTATGTCACGGCCTACACTCTTACACCAGTACAACCACTGACTGGCCCAGCTACCTTCCTGCGTCACCCCATCGCTTGGCTACTACCAGATCAGGTCCCGCGCATCCAGTCCACGTCATCCCGAAGGATGCTCCAGGACGTTCAGGGCGGTTAGTATCACTGATTCACCATGGGCGCGCATACACGGGTACGGGAATATCAACCCGTTGTCCATCGACTACGCCTGTCGGCCTCGCCTTAGGTCCCGACTCACCCTGGGCAGATTAGCTTGACCCAGGAACCCTTGATCATTCGGCGGACGAGTTTCTCACTCGTCATTCGCTACTCATGCCTGCATTCTCACTCGTGTGGCCTCCACGCCTGGATCACTCCGACGCTTCTATGGCCACACGACGCTCCCCTACCCACCCACACACCTGCCCGGAGGAGGTTCTCGTGTGAGTGCCGCGGCTTCGGCGGTGTACTTGAGCCCCGCTAAATTGTCGGCGCAGGACCACTTGACCAGTGAGCTATTACGCACTCTTTCAAGGGTGGCTGCTTCTAAGCCAACCTCCTGGCTGTCTCAGCGATCCCACATCCTTTTCCACTTAGTACACGCTTAGGGGCCTTAGCCGGCGATCTGGGCTGTTTCCCTCTCGACTATGAAGCTTATCCCCCACAGTCTCACTGCCACACTCTCACACCTCGGCATTCGGAGTTTGGCTGACGTCAGTAACCTTGTAGGGCCCATCGGCCATCCAGTAGCTCTACCTCCGAGGTGAAACATGCGACGCTGCACCTAAATGCATTTCGGGGAGAACCAGCTATCACGGAGTTTGATTGGCCTTTCACCCCTACCCACAACTCATCCCCTCAGTTTTCAACCTAAGTGGGTTCGCGCCTCCACGACGTCTTACCGTCGCTTCACACTGGCCATGGGTAGATCACTCCGCTTCGGGTCTAGAGCATGCCACTACGATCGCCCTATTAGGACTCGCTTTCGCTACGGCTTCCCCACACGGGTTAACCTCGCGACATACCACTAACTCGCAGGCTCATTCTTCAAAAGGCACGCCATCAGCCCCGAAAGGCCTCTGACGGATTGTAAGCACACGGTTTCAGGTACTATTTCACTCCCCTCCCGGGGTACTTTTCACCATTCCCTCACGGTACTAATCCGCTATCGGTCACCAAGGAGTATTTAGG
>NZ_JAALDV010000239.1:0-2500 GCF_014145045.1 Dietzia sp. DQ12-76 | reverse complement strand
TCACAAACAAAACACACTGTTGAGTTCTCAAACAACACCCACACACCAACCCCATGCGGCAGTGCTGCCACGTAGCGTTGGGGTGAATTCGCCACTCCCGAGCGGGAGAGGCTTGACTACTCTAGCGGACCGAAGTCGATCGGTCAACCCGATCCCTCGCTCCCCTTGCGTGAAGCCACCGCCCGCAACGTGGGCTCGAGCTTGTCGGCTCGATCCCCGCTCCCTGGCGGCTCCGATAAAGTTACACGCGCCCCAACAGAACACCAAATCGCCTGTTCAGGGCTATAGCTGGCGTGATCGCGCCCCCGGCGACCGTCAGCGTTCCCGCCCGGTCCACCACGGTGAGGTTCGCGTACGGGCGTGGTCAGCGGGCCGCATCCTCACCGGCGTCCCTACCGGCGAGCCGGCCCTGCTGGGCAGCGCTCCACGGCGGTGACCGCGGCGAGTTCCCTCCGGCTGGCGTGCGGATCATGACTGGATGGAGGGTGATCGGGCACCCAGCGCGTTGCCGTCCCGGCTCGAGGTGGGGCTGTACCCACGCCGTTGTCATTCATCCCAGCGCCGGTTCCGTCAGCTCGGCACTCAAGGGCATCCGCGACAGCCCGTGGAAGCCGCATGTCTCCCACCGTCCCGCCGGGTGGGTCCCTGCACGCACCCGGGCGGTTCCGCCCACCCGGTCCCACGGACGCCCTGATCAGGTGGGGGAGCTCCCTCCGCGACGTGAAGAGGTCTAGCGTGCCTTCACATGACATCGACCACGAGCAGGCGTGCAGTGATCTTCCATGGCTACGCCGCATCTCCCCGGGATCATTGGTTCGAGTGGCTCGCTGAACGCCTCACTGACGCCGGGATCCCCACGCGAGTACCCGCCTTGCCGAACTCCAGTGCCCCTTCCCGCGACCAGTGGGCGGCGACCGTAGCCAGAGAGCTCGGCACACCCGGGGAAGAGACCGTGGTCGTCGCGCACAGCCTCGGTTGCCTTGCCGTTCTCCGGCATCTCGCATCGCTGACCGGCCCGTGGCAGGTGGGCACACTCGTCCTCGTCTCGGGCTTCGTGGACACCTTGCCTGCACTCCCGGCACTTGACGACTTCATCGGCGACGGGGTGGACCTCGCAGGGATCCGGGAGCACATCGGGTCCCTGACGATCGTGCGGTCCGACGACGACACCCACGTGCCTGTCGAGCTCACCGACCGCCTTGCTCGGCTTCTCGGTACGTCGGCTGCCGTGGTCCCGGGAGCGGGACATTTTCTGGCGGCGGACGGGGTCACCACACTGCCCCACGCCCTCCGCGCGGTGCTGTGAGTTCCCCGACATTCACCGCGGCCAGACAGACATCCTGGCGGGCGCCCCGACATCCCCGGCGTTCGTCCTGTCGAGCGTTCGGCCTGTAGAGGGATCCGGTCCGGCAGTGGACGATCCGATGTGAGCTCATCACCTCGGAGCGTCGTTCGAACTCCTCGCGAAGGCGATCGGAACCAGCCACACGAACACGATCATCCCGAGCAGCTCGACGAGGGATTGCATCACGACGACGATGGCCGCGACGTCGAACCCCTGCGGCAGGGAAAGCGCGATCGGTAGGACGAGGAAGGAGTTCCGGGTCCCCAATCCGAAGGCGAGCGTCCGGGCCTGTGAGACCGGGAGCGTGAAGACCATCGCGAGCGCTTTGGCGGTCAGCCCCGCCGCCACAAGGAACGCCACGAACACCGGAGCCACGAGTGGAAGGACAGCCAGCGCGCCGAGCACCGCGTGCACCTGCGCCGTCGCGATCAGGAACATGACGGTTGCGAGGAGAGGGACCGGAGCCCAGGCCCACCGCTCGCGAATCGCGTGCCCTCGCTGCCGAGCATCCAGCCACTTCTCCGTCAGGACGGCGGCGATCAGCGGCAACACGACGACTCCGAGCGCCGAAGCCGCCACATCGACCGTGACCAGGCCTGCGACCTCCTCGCGTGCCATCACCATCAGGTAGACGGGTAGCAGCATCAGCTGGAGCACCAGGTTCACGGGGGTCACCGCGATCGCGCGCGCGACGTCTCCCCCCGCCATCTGGGTGAAGCTGATGACCCAATCGGTACACGGCACGAGCAACACCAACAACACTCCCAGTCGGACACCGGGGTCGTCCGGAAGCACTGGAACCATGGCCCACACGACGAGTGGCATCACGATGAAGTTGCCCACCACCACCGCCGCCGTGAACCGACGGTCACGCCATGCCGTGGCCAGGTCCAACAGCGGAACCTGAAGGAATGTGGCGTAGAGCAAGAGGCCGAGGGTCGGCCACAAGAGCGCCTCGGCCACAGTCCCCGCACCCGACGCTCTGCTGCCCAACGCGAGACCGACGACGATGGCCGCCGCGTAGACCCACACTTGCCGGCGCTCGAGGGAGGATCGGTCGAGCGGAACTTTCACGGCACCGGGCCTACTCTCGGATCAAGCAGCTGGGCAACAGTATCGCCCACCTCAGGGCGGCGTCGGTTGGGGTGGTGGGTG
>NZ_JAALDV010000238.1:0-5381 GCF_014145045.1 Dietzia sp. DQ12-76 | reverse complement strand
CCGTCCGCGCATCAGGCGCGGACGGGTCCTCTCGATTGTGCGGGGTGTGTCAGCTCGCGGAGCTCAGCAGGCCCGTGACGGTCGGGCTCGACAGCGGCGCGACGTCATATCCGACCGATCCGGACAGGCCCGCGGTGAGGGAGCCGCCGATGGCCGAGTCGATCGGGTTGATGACGGAGCCGGGGTCCAGCGAGCCGGTGCCGCCTCCGCCCGCTCCGGGGTTGGTGCCGGCGACGATGACGGGAGACGAGGTCGCGGTGGTTCCGACCCAGGTGTCGCCCAGTGTGTCCTGGTTGTTCAACACGGCCGTGTAGCGGTACACCTGCGTGTCGGCCGTACGGGGGATGTCGTCCGCGAAGGCGACGGTGGTGCCTGACCCCGGCATCTCGACCTGCCCGACCTCGACGCCGTCACGGAGGATCGTGACCATCGTGCCGGCGGGGAAGTTGTTCGAGGGCCGCTGGAAGGAGGTCACCACGTTGACCGCGAGCGAATCCTCGTCGAGCGCGCCGGGCTGGGCCTGGACGTTCAGGTTGGTGTTCCACTGGAAGGGGACCCACGGGGCGTTGGTGATCGTGGTGGTGGTGAGGGCGGCCGCATTGGCACTGGCGGCACACTCCACCTGGGCGCCGGTGGTGCCGGTGCCACCCGCCGTGGTTCCGCGGGTGTACTGGAACTGGGTCGACGCCGCATCGGTGGCGGCGGCGGCTCCGGCCCCGGGCAGCCCGAAGACGATCTGCTGGCTGGGGGTGTTCGGTGCGCGCATGCTGAAGGTGACCTCGGGCAGCTGGAACGACAGGTTGTTGTTCTTCTGCAGGCCGGTGTTGATGGACGTGCCGGTGTTCGTCCCGTAGCGGGCGGATTGTCCACCCCAGATCCGAACGGTGTTGGACCCCGCCTGGGTCGCCTTGGTCGTCGGGCTGACCTCGGCCAGCGAGGGGCTGCCGGCGGTGATCCCGGTGGCGCCGCTCGTCAGCGTCTGGGTGCGGTAGTCGGCGTTGCTCGGCGCCTGGATGTCGTAGGTGATCCGGCCGACCCGCACCGTGTTGGGCTGCATCGGCCCCGGCTGGATCGAGACCTCGAAGAACTCGCCCGGAGAGACGAACGTGGGGTAGGTGACCTCGACCGTGTTGGTCCAGGTGTTCACGCCCCCGATGTTCAGAGCGTTGTCGGGAGTGCAGGTGTAGGTGACCTCGACCGTCCCGGTGGTGGTGGGTGAGTTCTGGGCCGTGGCCGCCGGGGCGAGGGCGATGGCGGTGGCCAGCGGCAGGGTGGCTCCGGCCACCAGCGCCGTAGCGCGTGTCAACATCATGGGGAGTCCTTTATCTCTGTGGTCATCAGCGCCGTGCGACGGGTGGCGCTGAGGGCCGTTCGGCGGCCCGGTATGGGCGTTCGGGTTGTCTGTTCGTCTGCTGAGCGAACGTCGTGACAGGGGAAGTGTGACATAAACCACTAGGGAGTACCAACGGTATACGACGTCTTAGTTGGAC
This sequence comes from Dietzia sp. DQ12-76, assembly GCF_014145045.1. Taxonomy (NCBI): domain Bacteria; kingdom Bacillati; phylum Actinomycetota; class Actinomycetes; order Mycobacteriales; family Dietziaceae; genus Dietzia; species Dietzia sp. DQ12-76. The sequence goes on along the minus strand of NZ_JAALDV010000238.1, from coordinate 3,891 downwards.
GAGGTGCTTATTCGCCGAAACGCTGGCCCGGTCGCTGACCGTCGTCAAAACCGCAGGCAAAGGACACGCGTACCGAAATGTGTCCAATTTGTTAAGGACGGGTCAGTAGTGCAACTAGGGAAAATTGGGGCGAAGTGTTATCGGATCTAAATAATAAGGCGGCTGTGACAATGCTGTGCGCCATGTCACACTTGCCGGGACTACCTATCTGAGACGAAGGCCGGTCGTCGCCCCCGATGGCCCGGGATCCGACTTCATCCAGATCTAAGCCAATGTTAAGGAGAACGATCCATGGCACGTACGTGGCACCCTTCAGCCAGAATCGCGGCGCTCGGACTAGCCGCGGCGTTCGTCGCCGCCGCGGCGCCGGCCGCCACTGCCCAGATCCCGGGTAACAACCCCCGCACCACGGTGTATCCGGTCGACAACACGCAGATCCAACTCGCCGTCTACCCCCTCGACCAGGCGGCCGGGACCGTCCGGGTCGTGATGCAGAACAACACCGGGACCAACCTCAACTGCACCGGTATCGATGGCGGGCCGGCGGCGACGGTCACCACCGCCGAGGTCGTGGCCCGGTCGATCGACTACTTCACGCAGTACCCGCTCTCCGAGCTCGCTGATCTCACCCTCAATCTCCCGTCCGCCGCGGGTGGCGCGCAGAACATCGGCCTCGGATCGGCCCAGGTCCAGGCCGGAAGTGCTGCGGAGTTCTTCAATCCGGAGTGGGACGCCCTCAACCAGAACGAGGCCGCCCTCGAGCAGGCGCGTCTCGCCGGCCACTACGGCGTCTTCGGGACGAACATCACCATCCCCGCCACCTCGGCGTTCGAGCAGAACGTCCGTCTCGATCATCCTGTCGAGGGTCAGCGCGCGGACTTCCAGACCGGCGTGTTCATGACCTGCACCATCGCCGGCCAGCGCTACGCCTTCCACGCGTACGAGGGGGGCGTGAAGCCCAACTACGCGACCAATACCTCGACGGGCAGCCTCGGCAGCGCCGGCCTCGGCAGCTGACAGTCACCCCCGCGGTCAGACCGCGACCAGAGCAATCCGATAGGACCCCGGTCTCTCCACGATGGCCGGTACGACAGGAGCAGTGAAGAATGATCTCAACCACCACCACAGCAGTGCGCGGGGCTGTCGCTGCGGCTGCCGCACTGGCTCTCGTGGCCGGCGCGGCCCCCGCGCTCGCCCAGGTGCCCGGCGGCAACCCCGGCGGCTACGTCATCAAGGTCGACGACACCTCCCTCGTCGTCACGGTCAACGACAAGGGGGAGGCGCCCACGACGATCACCGGATCGATCCAGAACACCACCGATGCGAACTTCCGCTGTGAGGTCCCCCAGTTCAACATCGGAGGTCAGAACACGGCGCTCGGTTACGGCCAGGTGACCACCGCCGCGGCGGCCGAGGAGGTCCGGGAGTACTACCGGACCCGGGTGTTCACCGGCCCCACCGACACCAACGCCAACGGCGACCTGGTGTCCTTCGGGTCGGCCCTCGACATCTTCCCTGCGGGCAGCGCCATCGGCTCGGCGGAGGCCGGACCGCGGCAGGCACACAACGAGGCACGGGTCGCCGGACGCACGGGTGACCCCCGGGTGAACAACGCGCTCCAGTTCACCGTCCCGGCCGGTGGCACCGTGGACTACACGGCCCCGCTCGGTGTCCCGGCCACCGGCGACCGTGGCGAATGGAGGGCCGCCGCGGTGTTCATGTGCCGCAACATGGTGACCAACGACTGGTTCCTCTACATCGGTCTCGAGGACATCGAGGACCCGAACCCGGCGCCCGACCGCAGCACGACGGGAAGCCTCGGTGCCGGCTCCGTCGGCTCGTAACCCCCTTCAGACCGAATTCTCAAGGAGACTCATGTCCACCTCACGCGCCCTCAAGGGCTTCACAGCGGCGTCCGCGAGCGCCCTCATGGTTCTCGGCATGGCCGGGACCGCGGCCGCGCAGAACACCGTGACCGTCGTTCCCGGTGACAACGGTGACGGCCGCACCGTCGTCGTCAACAACCCGGGGATGACCGTCGACATCGTCAACGTCGACCGGGCCGCGGGCACCGTCCAGGTATCGATGACCAACAACCTCGGCTTCACCGTCTTCTGCGAGGCGCCCAACCAGGACACGGTCGCGGGTGCCCGGCCCGGTGGCACGGTCTCGACGGCCCCCGTCGTCGAGATGTCGGCCGAGTACTACTCGCGCTACCAGAACGTCCGGGCGGAGATGGTCAGCATCACGGCGTCCGGCTCGACCATCACCATGCCCCTGTGGCCGCTCACCCAGTTCTTCCCGCAGGGCAGCCTGGGGGATATGGCGAGTGAGGCCGTCCAGCTCCGTTCGCGCATCACCGAGCAGAACACCCGGGCCAAGGTCGAGGGACTGTACGGCACGACCGGGTCCTTCCAGATGACCAACGGTCAGACGGTCAACCGGACCATTACGCTCGGGCCGCCGGCCACCCAGCCCCGCGGCGAGGATCTGATCGGCTTCTTCACCATGTGCGCCCAGGGGACCAACTCCGCGGCCGCGCAGGGCAGCGGTCAGCTGTACGCCTGGTCCACGTTCGAGGACGGATGGCCGCCGCCGGTCGTCGTCCCCGAGAACACCGGCAGCCTCGGGAGCGGGTCCCTCGGGTCGCTGGGGAGCAGTGGCACCGATCCCGTCGATCCGGAGCCGCCGGTCGAGCCGGAGCCGGAGCCGCCTATCGACGAGTGACAGACGGTACGGCCTGAGACCCGATCAGGCCACGTGATGAAGAGGGACGGGCCGGTCGCATCACGCGACCGGCCCGTCCCTCTTCGCGTGGTGATCTCGTGGCCCGCGTCTAGAGTCGACTCCGAGACCGATCACCGTCCCGCCCGCCGATCAGAGGAGCCCGATGCCCACCCCCGCCACCGTCGATCCGGCGGCCAGAACCCGACTGGCCGAGTTGGTCGCCGAGCTCGCGGTCGTGCACGGCCGCGTCACCCTCTCCTCCGGCCGGGAGGCCGATTACTACGTGGACCTGCGCCGCGCGACGCTGCACCACGAGGCGTCCCCGCTGATCGGACGTCTGTTGCGCGAGCTGACCGCGGACTGGGACTTCGACGCCGTGGGCGGGCTGACCCTCGGGGCGGACCCCGTCGCGACCGCCATCATGCACGCGCCGGGTCGGCCGATCGACGCCTTCGTCGTGCGGAAGGAAGCGAAGAAGCACGGGATGCAGCGCCGGATCGAGGGTCCGGACATCGTGGGGAAGCGGGTCCTGGTGGTCGAGGACACCACGACCACCGGTAACTCCCCGCTCACCGCGGTGACCGCGTTGCGGGAGGCGGGCGCCGAGGTGGTGGGCGTGGCGACCGTCGTCGACCGTGCCACCGGCGCCGATGACGTGATCCGGGCCGAGGGCGTGGACTACCGCGCCCTGCTCGGCCTGACCGACCTGGGACTGGAGTGACATGGCAAACGGATGGATGAGGGCACGGAACAGCACAACCGAGAAGACGACGATGACCTTCCCCTCCGTCATGACGCGGGCACTGAGCGAGCGGGTGCTGTCGCTCATGGACACCTCCCGCCCGGAGGGTCCCGCGTTCCTCGCCGCCGCCGCGGGTACGGAGCTCGCCAAGGCGACCGGGTTCGGCCCACTGGAGAAGCTCTGCAAGCCGCTCATCGTCCCGGCGGCGCTGGCCATCGCGCTGCGGGACGGAGCTCGGGGTGAGGGAGCTGGGCGACCGGGAGTCGGCGGTCTCGGGCCGCTCGCGACCATGCTGCTGTCGGTCACCGGCGCGGCGTACACCACCGGCGACGTGATCCTCATGCTCGGGGGCGGACATGCGAGCCGGTCGAAGGCGCGCCTGGTCTCGGGCGCGGCGGCGTTCGGGGTGGGCCATCTCGCGC
>NZ_JAALDV010000237.1:0-1986 GCF_014145045.1 Dietzia sp. DQ12-76 | reverse complement strand
CCGGCCCGTGAATCAGCGGGGTTAGTGACCGCATGGCTGATCGTAGCGGCGCGGTCCTCGCGCAGGGTGGCGATGAGCTGCTCCTGCTTGTCGATCAGCGCATCGATCTTGGCGGTCTCGTGGTCGAGGAAATTCGCAATGAGGACCTGCTCGTCGGCAGCGGGAAAGCAAACGCGCTCGTCAAAGTAGCTTTGCTGGTCCAGGTTCTGAATTCCGGACGTTTGCTTGATGGACCTCTGCGTGATGCGTGATACGTATAGCCAATGGTGAAGGTAGGTCCAGAATCGCGGCTCCATACCTTGTTGAAGCGAAACCTTCGCGACGAAATTGGAAGGCACTGCGGGTTCGCTATGGTCGTAAAGGACGACGAACCCGACTGGACTTTTCTCTCCGCCGCCGGACTTTTCGAGGATGAGGTTTCCCTTGCGAAGCAGTCGCCCGCGCCTTTCTGGGGCGCTGACTTTTCGGTTGGTGATGTCGCGGTCATGAACGCCGAGGATGGGTCGATCGAAGTCGGCGACCCGCACGCAACGGATATCGTCTGGGCCCCCGTCAGGCTCATTGCCCCAGATTCCGTTCTGGCTGCTCGCAACCGACCACTTGATGCGGTCTACCGGCCAGCGACGGGGAACGACGCCAAGCCAGGGCACGCTCGAGTCCTTGTATTCCGCGTGTGCCGGCCAGTTCACGCCCCCACCTCCGCAAGCATGGCTTGGATCTCGGTGACGAGTTGGCGGAGGTCCTTCTGGATCTCTTCGAGGGGACGGGGCGGGGCGTAGCGGTAGAAGTGGCGCGTGAAGGGGATCTCATAGCCGGTGCGGGTCTTGTCGTGGTCGATCCACGCATCCGGAACGTGGGGCAGGACCTCGCGGGCGAAGTACTCTTCGACGTCTTCGGTGAGCGGGACGTTCTCGGTGTCGCGCAGTGAGGTGTCGGGTTCGGGGTTGCCCTTGGTGGTGATGACATCGGCCTCGGGGTCGTGCTCGCCGATGGTGGTCCAGATGGTCTTGATGACCGGGGCGCCGACCTTGGCCATGCCGGCGGCCTTCAGGGTTGCTTTGAGTTCGGTGACGAAGGCGTCGCGGTTGGTCCACGAGCGGCCCGAGAGGCCGTCGAGGGCGCTGCGGATGGCATCTTGATCAGCGGCGGGCAGCTTGGCGATGGCCTTGGTCGCGAGAACCAGCTCGGCGGTGTCCTCGGCAATGTGGAATCGCAGCTGCAGGGGGCGTTCGACCGTGATGGTGCGGTATCCGAACTCCGAGTTGGCGAATACCTTCGAGAGGGCGGGCGCCTCGTCGTCGTTGTCATGGTTTTCGAAGCCGTCGTAGAGTTCGCAGATCTTCTCGATGTCCTGCGGGCGTAGTTCTTTGCGCTTGGAGCCGAGGGACTTGCGCATCTTGCCGAACATCTCGACCGCGTTGATGAGCTGGACCTGGCCCTTGCGCTCTTCGGTCTTGGCGTTGTCCAGGATCCAGATGTAGGTGGAGATGCCGGTGTTGTAGAACAGGTCCGTCGGCAGGGCGATGATTGCGTCGAGAAGGTCGTTCTCGATGATCCACTGCCGGATGTTGGACTCGCCCGAGCCGGCGCCGCCGGTGAACAGGGGTGAGCCGTTGAGGACGATCGCGAGTCGGGAGCCCATATCGTCCGGTGAGCGGACGGGTCGCATTTTGCTGATCAGGTGCATCAGGAAAAGCAGGGAGCCGTCGGAGACTCGCGGGAGGCCGGGGCCGAAACGGCCTGCGAAGCCCCGCTGTTCATGCTCGTCCTTCACTGCTTTCTGCTGGGTCTTCCATTCCACGCCGAACGGAGGGTTGGAGAGCAGGAAGTCGAAGTGCTCGCCGTGGAAGCCGTCGTCGGTGAGCGTGTCACCGTTGTAGATGTTGTCCACGCCCTGGCCCTTGATCACCATGTCCGACTTGCACATGGCATACGAGCGGGAGTTGACCTCCTGGCCGTACTGGCCTGCTGCGGTGATCTCGGACG
>NZ_JAALDV010000236.1:0-2470 GCF_014145045.1 Dietzia sp. DQ12-76 | reverse complement strand
GCCGACGTGCGGGGGGTGCGGGGGCGGCGCCGCGGCGGGAGCCCCCGGGCCACCCCATCCCTGCTCGGGTTGGACGTGCCCGTACTGGCCCTGTCCGTACTGGCCCTGCCCGTACTGATGGTGTCCGTGCCCGCCCGCGCCCGGACCCGAGGCCCACTCGTCGCCGGGCCGGGGATCACCGGTTCCCCGATCGTTCTCGTTCTCCATGGGGATCATGGTTCCTCACCGCGCTGTGTGCCCGCTGAGACCACCGGTGCCGCCTCCGGATGGTTCAGGGACGGTTCAGCTCGGGGGACGGTCGCTTCCGGGGATGGTCATGCGCACCTCGGTGCCCCCGCCGTCCGCGTCGTGGATCTCGACGGTCCCCCCGTGCCTGGTGACCACCTGACGGACGATCGCCAGCCCGAGCCCGGAACCCGGCATCGCGCGCGCCTCCCGCGAACGGTGGAACCGCTCGAAGACCAGCTCCTTGTCCGCTTCGGGGATCCCAGGCCCCTGGTCGGCGACGGTCAACTCCACCACCGACTCCGACACCGGGTTCATCCGAACCGTCACCGTTCCCCCGGTGGGGCTCCACTTGGCCGCGTTGTCGCAGATGTTCAGGACCGCACGCTCGATCCCCGCACTGTCACCGAACGAGTACCAGGGCGCCAGCTCCACGTCGAAGTGCACGTCGTGACGTCGCCGTCGGACCCGCTCGAGGGCCCGCTCCACCGCCTCCGACACCGCGACCGGTTCCAGTTCGACGTCCCCGGAATCCTCGCGGGCGAGTTCGACCAGGTCCCCGACGAGCTGGGTGAGTTCAGAGATCTGACCGACCACGTCGACCTCGAGCGCCCCCCTGTCGGCGTCCGGGATGGTCGGCGCCCCCGGCCTGCTCGCGGCGATCAACAGTTCCACGTTCGTGCGCAGGCTGGTCAGGGGCGTCTTGAGCTCGTGACCGGCGTCGGCCACGAGCCTCGATTGTCGCTCCCTGCTCTCCCCCAGCGCGACGAGCATCTGGTTGAAACTCGCGGTGAGTCGAGCGATCTCGTCATCCCCCGCGACCGGGATGGGCCGCAGGTCATCGGTCCGTGCGATCCTCTCCACCGCCCGGGTCAACCGGGCGACCGGGGCCAGACCCGTGCGCCCGACCGCCGTCCCGGCCACCGCCGCCAGCGCGATGCCGGCCGCGCCCACCAGGGTCAGGACTATCGCAAGGCGGTTCAGCGCCGCCCTGGTGGGGCTCAGATCCTGCGCGAGGATGAGGGTCGAGCCGTCCCGGACCCCCACGGCATAGATCTGCTTTCCCCCGGCCGTCCGCAGGCTCGAGTCGGTCTCGCCCCGCACCACCGCGATCTCCGGGCCACCGATCTGGAACGGTTCGCCGGCGGCTGTCCGCACACCGGAGGGGGCGACGATCTGAGCGTCCAGGTTGGGGTTGAAGGCCCTCAGCGCGATGAGGGTGCTGCGTGACTGCAGTGCGAACTCCGAGGCAAGCTGACTGTTGACGAGCTGATCCGCCTGTTGCTGGAGCCGGTTGTTGACCTCGCTGTACATGGACCCGGACACGACGAAGTACGCCGCGACGGCCATCAACGCCACCGCGACGCCCACCGAACTCGCCGCCAACAGGGTGACCCGCTGGTGCAGGGAGATCGGCGTGGAGGACCACCCCACCGTGCGGGCTGGCACTACGGCGTCTCGCGCAACACGTACCCCACGCCCCGCACGGTGTGGATCAGCCGGCTCTCCCCCTCGCCCTCGGTCTTGCGGCGCAGGTATCCGATGTAGACCTCGAGCGCGTTCCCCGAGGTGGGGAAGTCATAACCCCACACCTCCTCGAGGATGTGACTCCGGGTGAGGACCCGGCGGGGATGGTGCAGGAGCAGTTCGAGCAGCGAGAACTCGGTGCGCGTCAACTGGATCCGGCGGTCGCCCCGGCTGACCTCACGCGTCGCCAGGTCCATCCGCAGGTCCTCGAACTCCAGCACCTCGTCGACGTCCTCGGCCTCGGGGCCCCGACGGCGGAGCAGCGCCCGGAGCCGGGCCAGGAGTTCTTCCAGGGCGAAAGGCTTGGGCAGGTAGTCGTCGGCGCCCGCGTCCAGCCCCGCCACCCGCTCGGACACCGCGTCGCGCGCGGTCAACATCAGCACCGGGAGATCGTCCCCGCGGCTCCGGAGTATCCGGCAGACCTCGAGACCGTCCCGCCGGGGCATCATGACGTCGAGGATCACCGCGTCCGGACGGTTCGTGTCGAGTCGCTCGACCGCCTCGACACCGTCCCCCGCGAGCTCCACCGCGTAACCGTTGAACGTGAGGGAGCGGCGCAGGGACTCACGCACGGCCTGGTCGTCGTCCACAACGAGGATCTTCATACGGGGAAGTCTCTCCCACATCCCTGAACCACGGCTGAGGAACACCGCGACCGACGCGCATCGCGCTGAACATCCGCGGACGCCGACGAGCCCGGCGGGTCCGGGAGGGACCC
>NZ_JAALDV010000023.1:0-3355 GCF_014145045.1 Dietzia sp. DQ12-76 | reverse complement strand
GAGGTCGGCGGCGGCGGCGCTCGTGTCCCCGGGGCCGCGTCGTCGTGGACCTTCCGATGTATGGCACAGACTCGCCGCGGAAGTGCCCGAATTGGCGGAATGGGCCTCCGCGTTCGGCGGTTTCTCGACCCTCGCCGCCGCCGTGGAGGACGGTCTGCCCCGCGACGTCTCACACCGTATGGCGGACGATTTCCTCTGGGCGGTCGGCCGATTCCTGGACCTGGTGGACGAGCGGTTGGGGGTTCTGGGGCCGGCGGCGTGACGCCGTGGACGACGGGTGGGGCAGGCTTCCCGTCGTCACGCGGAATCGCGGTGGTCACCACCGCGTTGCGCTCGTATGATGGGAGGAACCCTCGACCGGCCGATCCCCGTAGACTGTCCACGTCACACGGCCGAGCCGGCCGAGCTCGTAAGCACGAGCGTTCTGAGGAGGTCGCAGTGCCCCTGTCCGAGCACGAGCAGCGCATGCTCGACGAGATCGAGAATGCGCTCTACGCCGACGACCCCAAGTTCGCGTCGTCTGTTCGAAAGACCGGTGGGGCCGGTGGTCGGCGACCCGCCGGTGTAGTAGTGGTCCTCGGTCTCGTGGGGGTCGCGCTCCTAGTGGGCGGGCTGGCGCTCGACTTCAAGCCCGGCGGTTTTCCCGTCCTCAGTCTGGTGGGTTTCCTCGTGATGTTCGCGGCCGGTGTGATGGCTCTTCGTTCGGCGCCCTCCACGGGGTCGTCGACCGCGGCCTCCGGTGGAACCCGGGTGCCGGGTGCGGGGAAGTCGTCCTCCAAGGGGGCGGAAGGCCAGAGTTACTCTTCTCGCATGGAAGACCGCTTCCGCCGTCGGTTCGAGCAGTAACCACGACGTCTGACGAGCTCCGGGGAGGGGCGAGCGCATCGGCGCTCGCCCCTCCCTCCTATTTGCGAGGTTCGGGCCCGCTCCTGAGGTAGCGGTGTCCGAGGTATCGGCCCGTTTCCGAGCGCCGGCCCGCTCCGCTCCGCCTCTCTGGCGACGAACCACTCCTGTGGCTCCGCACGTGTCTCGGCGACCGTCCTACTCGATGTCATCCGAGAGTCCGGCGGGCGAGTTGGCGACGACCGTCCCCACCACTCGCGCCCCTGCTCTCCACTTTGCCCCACCAGCATCCGTCCGGTAATCCCACGGATGCGCTCGAGTCACATCAACCACAGACAACCACCGGAAATGCGTCCGTGTGGGTGCGCCACGTTAGGTTCCGGTAGCGGAGTTGTCTCGCTCTTGCGCGGTCTGAACTGCAAAGACTTCCCAAGGTGGGGAGAAGTGGGGCGCAGGCCTTGTTTGTGGGGCATTGTGGGGTACAGTGGGGGATGCGAGGAGCTCGAAGGGGCCTGATCCCAGGAGGTGGCGGGTGACCGACACCGACCCCAACGACTCCGAGCGCGAACGAGCCTTCGTCGGGTACGGGACGCACCGTCCCAAGCTCGACGACAAGGGACGGCTGACGATCCCCGCCAGGTTCAGGCCAGGCCTGTCGGACGGGGTGGTGGTGTGTGGGTGGTTCACCAACACGCTCTCGGTCTTCCCGGAGCGCGAGTTCGACGCGCTGGTCAGAAAGGTGCGGCCGACCGCCAACCTCAGCGAGAGGCACATGGCGTTCTTCCGGCTCCTGGTGAGTGGCGCGGAGGTTCAACAACTCGATTCACAGGGGCGGATCTCCATCCCGGTGAGTCAGCGAAATTACGCGGGCCTCGGCAAGGACTGCGTGGTCAACGGCCTGGGGGAACGCCTCGAGGTCTGGGATGCAGACGCCTGGGACCGCTACAGCGCGGAGAACCTCCCCGTGTTCTCCGAGATGGAGGGCACATCCCTGGGGATCGAATTCTGATCGCCGGGGTCGAGAACGCACTGTCGAGAGCGCATTTCGACAGCACGGCATGTGGACAGCACGAGAGCACGACGGACGGAGCCCCCCGGCCCCTGCCCGGCACCACCCTGGCGTACTTCCCCAACGCCAGGTGGGTACCGGACGGGGACCAGGGGGCTCCACCACAACCGGAGAGCCGATGGCATCCGGACGGGAGGGAGGCGACATGGCGGAAGAGCCCGGCTCCGACCGCGCCGCGGCCCGGTTCGGCCACGTCCCCGTCTTCCTCGACCGCACCCTCGAACTCTTCCGGCCAGTCGTCGACGCCGCCGCCACAGCGGGCCGCAGGCCGGTGATCGTGGACGGCACGTTGGGCTTGGGCGGACACACCTCGCACCTCCTCGCCGCATTCGACGACCTGCGGGTCGTCGGGGTCGACCGTGACCCGGACGCCCTCGAGATCGCCACCCGGAGGCTCACCGCGTTCCGGGACCGGTTCACTCCCGTGCACGCCCGGTTCGACGATCTCGACCTGATCGTGAGCAGTCTTCCCGCGGAGTCGAGGGACGACGCCGGGCCCGCGATCGACGGGGTGCTGCTCGATTTCGGTGTCTCATCCATGCAGCTCGACGTGGCAGAGCGGGGATTCGCGTACTCGGTCGACTCGCCGCTGGACATGCGGATGGACCCCACCACGGGGCCGACCGCCGCCGACATCCTGGCGGACTACCCGCGCGACGATCTCGCGAGGATCTTCAGGGTCTACGGCGAGGAGCGGTTCGCGCGACAGATCGCCTCCGCCATAGTGCGTCGCCGGGAGACCGATCCCATCTCGTCCAGCGCCCAGCTCGTCGAACTCCTCTACGACACCATTCCCCAGGGCGCACGACGCACCGGCGGGCATCCCGGGAAGCGCGTCTTCCAGGCCCTGCGTATCGAGGTCAATGCCGAGCTCGAGGCGGTGGAGAACGCGGTACCGGGGTACCTCGACCTCCTGAGGCGTGGCGGGCGGGCGCTGTTCATGGCGTACCACTCGCTCGAGGACAAGATCGTCAAGCGGGAACTCACCCTCCGGACCGCCTCGCGCACCCCGGCCGGACTGCCGGTGGAACTGCCGGGGCACGGCCCCGAGTTCGAGTCCGTGACCCGCGGGGCGGAGAAGGCGTCACAGTCCGAGATCGACCACAACCCGCGCTCGGCCTCGGTCCGGGTGCGATGCGTCCGGCGTATCGACGGGAGAACCCCATGACGAGCACCATCGACACGGCGGATCCCGCCGACAGCTCAGATACCCGGCGCGCGCCCACCGCCCCGACCGGGCGGCCCCCGGGCGTCGGGGCGGTGGGCCTGCGCCGTAAGCCGGTCACCCGCTCGGTGCGGGGGCGCAGGACGGTGGTCGTCCCCGCGGAACGACTGAGTCCTGCCGAGTTGGCGGGTCGGATCCCCTTCGTGGTGGTCATGCTCCTCCTCATCGGAACGGGCGTCGGCGGGACTCTCCTGCTGTCGGCGCAGACGACGCAGGAA
>NZ_JAALDV010000235.1:0-7805 GCF_014145045.1 Dietzia sp. DQ12-76 | reverse complement strand
TCCCGACACCGCCGCCGCCGAGGCCACCGGTCCCGAGATCGCCGCCGCCGAGGCCACCGGGGAGCAGCAGCCGCGGCTCGCCGGTGCACACGGTCACCTCCCCGCACTCGAGGGTCTCCGCGGCCTCGCGGCGATCGGCATCATCACCACCCACGTCGCGTTCGTGACCCGGATGTCTTACGGGACGCCGGTACGCCGCCTCTACGGTCGGTTGGACATGCTGGTGGCGGTGTTCTTCGCCAAGACCGGCTTCCTCCTGTGGCGCGCACACTCCGACCACGCCCGCCGCGACCGGCCGGGAACGGCCCGCGCGGTGATCCCCTACCTGCGGGCCCGCCTCGTGCGGATCATGCCCGCCTACGCGGTGCTCGTCGCCGTCGCGATGGTGCTCCTGCCCCAGAACCGGGTCAACGGCCCCGTGGTCTGGCTCCGCAACCTCACCCTGACGCAGATCTACCAGCGGAAGTTCCTCGTCTCCGGGCTCACGCACGCCTGGTCCCTCGCGGTCGAGATGGCCTACTACCTGGCTCTCCCGGCGCTGTGGACCGGGATGAAGAACCTGCGCGGCGACCGGGCCCGATGGCGGCTGCCCGCCGTCGGCGCCTTCGGGCTCTCCGGTCTGCTGTTTCCGCTGATCCCCTGGCAACGCCTCCGGCTCCTGCCCAGGGGCGTCAACGACCAGATCCTGCCGCCGGCGTTCTCCGCCTGGTTCGCCTCCGGGATGCTACTGGCCGAGCTGGCCACCGCCCGCCCGGGACTGCTCGCCCGATTGAGCCGGGCACCGTACGCGAGGTGGGGGTGGTGGGCGGCTGGCGCAGGGGCGCTGTTCGCCACGACGTCCCCCCGCTGGTTCTCCGAGGGCTTCCACCACCCGAGCGGCCGCGAGTACGCCGCGCGCAACGGGCTCACCGCGGCGATGGCGTTCTTCTTCCTGGGACCGATCGTCCTGGCCCCGGCGGGCTCGCGCTTCCGCGTCCTGGAATCGGCACCCCTACAGGCGATCGGCCGCTGGTCGTACGGAATCTTCCTCTGGCACCTGATCGTGCTGCACTACGCGTTCCCGCTCACCCGCACCTCGCTGTGGACCCGGCGGATGGGCGTGATCTGGCCCGTGACCGTGGCCGGGTCGATCGCCGTGGGCGCGGCCAGCTACCGGTTCATCGAGGAACCGGCGCGAAAGTTCCTCTCTCCGCACGCCTGAACTCGACGCCGAGTTCTCGTAGGGTGAGCGCAACACCGCGGACAGGCGCGCGGTCGCGACGAAGGAGAACAGCTATGGGTTACATCGGCGGCGGAGTGGTCCTCGTGGTGATCGGCGCGATACTCATGTACGCGGTTGAGGTCACCATCCCGGGAATCGACTCGAACACCCTCGCGGTGATACTCATGGTGGCCGGTGTGGTGCTCTTCGTGATCGGTCTCCTGTTCGCGATGCGCTCCCGGGGCCGCCGGGTGCCGGACGAACGGTACTGAGCCCGCGCGCGACATCTCCCGCGCGGATGCCCCGGGAGCGGAATCCGGAGAGCGCGGAGATTCTTTTCGCGGACCTGTCGATCTCCCGGGGGCCGTTCGTCATCATGGTGTCGCCGCTCTCGCGGCCGACGCCCACCACGATCGGTCAGGAGATCGACATGAAATACGTACTACTGCTCTTCGCAGACCTCGATGCCGCCCGCTGTGGCGAGGACGCGGTCACCGGCGCGGACGAGGGTCCCGGCGTCGAGGAGTTCATGGCCTTCGATGCGGAGCTCGAGAAGGCCGGGGTGCTCGCCGGCGGGTTCGCCCTGGAGGATCCGGACACGGGGGTCGTCGTGTCCATCCCACCGGGCGCGACCGAGCCCGTCGTGACGTCGGGGCCGTTCGCCGAGAGCAGGGAGTTCGTCGGCGGGACCATCATCATCGATGTCCCCGACATCGACGAGGCACTGACGTGGGCGGCCCGGTGTCCCGGGGTCCACGGTGGGCGGGTCGAGGTCCGCGCCATCGCGGAGTTCTAGATGCATGTCCGTGTGTCCGGGGTGGGAGCGGGGGCCCACCCGTGACCTCCCCGGGGCCCGCGGCGTCCGATGCCCTGGCCGCGATGAGGCGTGAGGAGAGCTCCCGGCTGCTGGCTGCGCTGGTGTCGCGGTTCGGGGACCTCGAACTGGCCGAGGACGCCGCGCAGGACGCTCTCACCGCAGCCCTGGAGACGTGGCCGAGAACCGGTGTCCCTCACACCCCGCTGGCCTGGCTGATGACCACCGCGACCCGCAAGGCGATCGATCAACTCCGGCGGGAGAAGGCCTTGACGGAGCGGCTGGCGAGGTTGCGGGTAGAGCAGGAGAGGCGGCCCCCGCCGCCGCCGAGCGTGTCGCCCGCGGATCCGGACGACATCCCGGACGAGCGGCTCGAGTTGTTCTTCGCCTGCTGCCATCCGACCCTGGGAATCCAGGAGCAGATCGCGCTGACCCTCCGGTACCTGGCCGGACTGACCACAGTCGAGATCGCCCAGGCCTTCCTCGTCCCGGTCCCCACGATGCAACAGCGCCTGGTACGCGCGAAGGAGCGCATGCGGGTGACCCGGATCCCGGTCCGCGTGCCGGAGGCCGCCGACCTCCCACGGCGCCTACCGGCGGTCCTCGCCGTGATCTACGTGGTCTACACGGAGGGCTACGCGGCGACGGAGGGCGCGCGACACCTGCGCACCGAGCTCACCTCCGAAGCCATCCGCCTCGGGCGCATCGTCCACAGACTGATGCCGGGGCAGAGCGAGGTGGCGGGGCTTCTCGCCCTGATGCTGCTCACCGAGGCGCGGGCGCCGGCGCGGTCGGGCCCGGACGGCATGCCGATTCCCCTGAGCCAGCAGGACCGCTGCAGATGGGACCGTCTCCTCGTCGACGAGGGGCTCGCACTGGCCCGGACCGCTGCCGCGGGAGGGCCAGGGAGGTACAGCGTCCAGGCGGCGATCGCCGCACTCCACGCCGAGGCCCAGGACGTCGACTCGACCGACTGGGCCCAGATCGTGGTGCTCTACGACATCCTGCTGAATCTCTCCCCCGGTCCGGTCGTGCGGGTGGCCCGAGCGGTCGCGCTCGGGCATCGGGACGGGCCCCACGCGGGAATGGTGGCACTCGACGCCCTGGCCTCGGATCCGACACTGCGGGAGCACCACCCGTTCCACGAGGCCCGGGCGGTGACTCTGGAACTCCTCGGTCGGAGCGAGGACGCGCGCCTGGCCTGGGCACGCGCCTTCGAACTCTCGAGGAACGAGGCCGAGCGTTCCTATCTGATTCGTCGGTGGTGGGAGGCGTAGCCGGCGGGGCGCCGAGTCCGCCGACTGGTCCACCTGCTACGACTGACCCGAGCGCTCCGGGCGTTTCGAGTCGAAGGCGTCGATGATGGCCTGGGCCGCGAGAGCCGCCGTCAGCGTCCCTTCGCTCACGCGTCGCTCGACATCGGCCGTGACCCGTCTCACGTCCGGGTCGGCCGCGAGCCGCGCCATGAGCGTGTCGTGCACCATCGACCGGGTCCACTCGACCTGTTGGCGCGCGCGACGGGCCTCGACCTCGCCGATCTCCCCCATCGTGTCCTGGTGGGATCGCACGGCCTCCCAGAATTCGTCGAGACCCTCGCCCTCGAGCCCCGACATGGTCAGGACCGGAACCTTCCACACCGAGTCCGCCGGTCGCACGAGTCGCAGCGCCGCGCCGAGTTCTCGCGCGGCGCGCCTGGCGTCCTTGACGTGGGGGCCGTCGGCCTTGTTCACGGCGACCACGTCGGCCAACTCCAACACGCCCTTCTTGATGCCCTGGAGCTGGTCGCCGGTGCGGGCGAGGGTGAGGAACGTGAAGCAGTCGACCATCCCGGCGACGGCGACCTCGGACTGGCCCACCCCGACGGTCTCGACGAGGATCACGTCGAAACCCGCGGCCTCGAGGAGGACCATGGTCTCCCGGGTGGCCTTGGCCACGCCCCCGAGCGTCCCGGAGGTCGGTGAGGGCCGGATGTAGGCGCGGGGTTCCGTGGCGAGCGTCGCCATCCGGGTCTTGTCGCCGAGGATCGAACCGCCGGTGCGCGTGGAGGACGGGTCGACGGCGAGCACCGCGACCTTGTGCCCCTTCTCCACCAGGTACAGCCCGAACGACTCGATGAACGTCGACTTGCCCACGCCCGGTACCCCGGTGATCCCGATGCGCAGGGCTCCCCCGGCATGCGGCAGCGCTCCGAGCAGCAGCTCCTGCGCCTTTTCGCGGTGCGCGGGGTTCGTGGACTCCAGCAGCGTGATGGCGCGCGCGAGCACGGGGCGGTCGTCGTGGAGCACTCCCTCGAGGAGGGCCCCCACGTCGATCTCCCGACGCGGCCTCGCGCCCGTCGCGGAAGGGACCGGGCCGCGGACCGCACCGGTTCCGAGAGTCGTCGACAGACTGCCCGTGGTGTTGCCCGAGCCCGCGGGATCGGGACCGGAGCCGAGGCGGTTCAGGACTCGGCCCCGGAGGAGGTCAGCTCGTGCCCGAGCTCACGGGCGAGTGCCTCGAGCAACTCGATGGCCGCGTCGGAGATCACGGTCCCGGGCGGATAGATCGCGGTCGCACCGGCGTCGTAGAGCTCCTGGAAATCTCCGGGAGGGATGACGCCTCCGACGGTGACCATGATGTCCTCGCGTCCCACCTCGGCGAGCGCCTCCCGCAGCGCCGGGACCAGGGTGAGGTGACCGGCGGCCAGCGACGACACGCCGACCACGTGCACATCGGCGTCCGCGGCCTGTCGGGCGACTTCGTCCGGGGTCTGGAACAGCGGGCCCATGTCGACGTCGAAACCCAGGTCCGCGAACGCGGTCCCCACGACTTTCTGGCCGCGGTCGTGGCCGTCCTGACCCATCTTGGCCAGGAGGATGCGGGGCCTGCGACCCTCCAGTTCGGAGAACTCCTCGGCCATCTTCATCGCCCTGGTGACGTTGTCCACGGCGCCCTCCTTCGACACCTCCTGCCGGTAGACGCCGGACAGCGTCTTGATCTCGGCTTTGTGTCGACCGTAGACCTTTTCGAGCGCGTCCGAGATCTCGCCGATGGTCGCGTGGGCGCGGGCGGCGTCGATGGCGAGCGCCATGAGATTGTTCTCCAGCCCGCTCCCGGCACCCCCGGCCGCCGCCTCGGTGAGTCTGGCGAGAGCCGCCTGACACGCCGATTCGTCGCGTTCCGCACGGAGTCTGTCCAGCTTCGCGAGTTGCTCCGCGCGCACGCGCGAGTTCTCGACCTTGAGGACCTCGATCTCCTGGTCCTCGGTGACGACGTACTTGTTGACCCCGATGACCGGTTGGCGCCCGGAGTCGATCCGCGCCTGGGTGCGGGCCGCGGCCTCCTCGATGCGCAGCTTCGGGATCCCCTCGCCGATGGCCTGCGCCATCCCCCCCGCCTCCTCGATCTCGATCAGGTGCAGGCGGGCCTTGTCGGCGAGCTGGGCGGTGAGCCACTCGATGTAGTACGACCCTGCCCAGGGGTCGATCGGGCGGGTCGTGGCCGACTCCTGCTGGAGCAGGAGCTGGGTGTTGCGCGCGATGCGCGCCGAGAAGTCGGTGGGCAGGGCCAGCGCCTCGTCCAGCGCGTTGGTGTGCAACGACTGCGTGTGGCCCTGCGTCGAGGCCATGGCCTCGATACACGTCCGGGCCACGTTGTTGAACACGTCCTGGGCGGTGAGGGACCACCCGGAGGTCTGGGAATGGGTGCGCAGCGACTTGGACTTCTCGTTCTTGGGCCCGAACTTCTCCACGAGTTCGCTCCACAGCAGACGGCCGGCCCGGAGCTTGGCGATCTCCATGGAGAAGTTCATCCCGATCGCCCAGAAGAAGGACAACCGGGGTGCGAACTTGTCGATCTCCAGCCCGGCGTCCAACCCGGCACGCAGGTACTCGACGCCGTCCGCGAGGGTGTACGCCAGCTCCAGATCCGCCGTCGCGCCGGCCTCCTGGATGTGGTAGCCGGAGATCGAGATGGAGTTGAACCTCGGCATCTTCCGGGAGGTGTAGGCGAAGATGTCCGAGATGATCCGCATCGAGGGCGTGGGCGGATAGATGTAGGTGTTGCGGACCATGAACTCCTTGAGGATGTCGTTCTGGATGGTCCCCGCGAATTGTTCCGGTGTCACCCCCTGTTCCTCGGCCGCCACCACGTACAACGCGAGGATCGGTAGCACGGCCCCGTTCATGGTCATCGACACGGAGACGGCGGACAGGTCGATGCCGTCGAAGAGCTCACGCATGTCGAGGATCGAGTCGATCGCCACGCCCGCCATCCCGACGTCGCCGGCGACACGGGGGTGGTCGGAGTCGTACCCGCGGTGGGTGGCCAGGTCGAACGCCACCGACAGGCCCTTCTGGCCCGCCGCGAGGTTGCGCCGGTAGAAGGCGTTGGACTCGGCAGCGGTCGAGAAGCCTGCGTACTGCCGGATCGTCCACGGCTGGTTGACGTACATGGACGGGTACGGGCCGCGGAGGAACGGGGCCGCTCCCGGGACGGTGTCCAGGGGGAAGGGGGTGACCTCCTCGCCGTCGTCGGTCGGGGCGTCGCCCGCCTCGACCGCGTCACGGTCCGCCTTGGTGAACACCCGCTTGACGTCGATACCCTCGGGGGTCTCCCACCGCGGTCCGGCGTCGACGTCCCGGTCGACACCCCCGACGGCGTGGTGGTCGACGGCGGTCTCCACACCGTCCGGTAGCGGAGCACCCTCACTGGTCTCGCGCAGCGGGGCGATGCTGAAATCGGGGAAGGTGGTCATGTCACTTCACTCCCAGCTGATCGAGGAGGGCGGTCAGGGCGGCGACGGCGTCGATCCCGGTGGCGAGGTACCCGTCCGGCCGGTCCGTGGCGTCGGCGGGGAACCCCTTCTCGGCGCCGGCGAGGTAGACCGTTCCCACACCCGCCTCACGCAGCGCACGGACGGCGTCCGGGCCCTCGGTGGCGTAGCGCTTGTCGGCGCCGCAGAGGACGGCGATGTCCTCATCCTTCCGGACACCGGCGTACTGGTCTGCCGCGGTCGCCAGTGGGTTCCGGGTGTCGATGCCGCCGGCCGCGAGCAGGTTGGCGACGAAGGTCACGCGGCCCGTGGTCTCGGCCATCGGGCCGAGCCCCGCGAGCAGGACCGTCGGCCGGGACCCGGTGGCCTCCAGGTGGGCGTCCGAGCGATCGCGCAGGGCTTCGAAGTCGCGGCCGTACCGGTAGTCCTCGCCACCCCGGCGCGTGGAGTCGAGTGGCGGCTCGGCGAGGTTCGGGAACTCGGAGACCCCGGTGACGGGTGCCGTGCGGTGAGCGATGTCGGCATCACGGGCCTGGCGGACACGGGCGATGGCGTCGGCGACGCTCCCGGAGGCGATCGCGGCCGCGAGTCCGCCCTCGGACTCGACGGTCTGGAACGCGGACCACGCCGCCTCGGCGAGCGAATCGGTGAGTGATTCGACGTACCATGATCCGCCGGCCGGGTCGACGACGTGCCCCAGGTGCGACTCCTCGAGCAGCAGCAGTTGGGTGTTCCGGGCGATCCGCTCGGCGAAGGCCCGAGAGGTGCTCTCCAGACCTCCCGGCAGGGAGACGTCGAACGGCAACACGGTCACGGAGGTGGCGCCGCCGACCCCGGCACCGAACGCGGCGAGAGTGGTGCGCAGCATGTTCACCCACGGGTCACGCCGCGACATCATGGCCGCGGAGGTCACGGCGTGCTGGGGCGCGTCCCCGGCGTCGGGCGCGCCCAGCAGCTCCGCGACGCGGGCCCACATCAGACGCCCGGCACGGAACTTGGCGATCGAGACGAACTGGTCGTCGGTGGCGGCCAGTCGG
>NZ_JAALDV010000234.1:0-2305 GCF_014145045.1 Dietzia sp. DQ12-76 | reverse complement strand
CCCGCTGGCCGAGCGCCGGGTGCCGGACTCCCCCGCCCGCGACGTGGCCGGGATCCTGCGCAGCCTCGACTACGCCGCCCAGCACACGCTGGTGGGGGTCGACGACCGGCAGTTGCGGTTCCGGGCACGCGAGTGGCGGGATCGCAACGTCGACGCGTTCTGCGCCGGGTACGCCGAGGTCAGCGAGTCCGACCCGCGCGAGACCGGCGCGCTCCTGCGGGCGTACACCTTGGACAAGGCCGTCTACGAGGTGGTGTACGAGTCGCGCAACCGGCCCAGCTGGATGGGGGTCCCGCTGGGCGCGGTCGAGCGGATCCTCGCGACGGACTAGCGCTTCTCGTCAGCTCACGGGCAGCTGGTCCTTGGCCCACTTGTAGTCGGCCTTGCCCGCGGGCGACCGGCGGATCTCGGGCACGTCGACGATCACCTTGGGGACCTTGTAGTTCGCCAGGGACTGCCGCAGGAACTCCGACAGCTCGTCCTGCCCGACCGACTGCCCTTCGCGGAACGAGACCACGGCGGCGACCTTCTGCCCGTAGCGCGGATCCGGCGTCCCGGCGACCAGCGCGTCGTGTACGGCCGGGTGGGCCTTGATCGCCTGCTCGACCTCCTCCGGGAAGACCTTCTCCCCGCCGGTGTTGATGCATCCCGACCCGCGGCCGAGGAACACGATCGTGCCGTCCTCGCGGATCTGGCCCATGTCCCCCAGTATCGAGACGCGTCGACCGTCGACCACGGGGAAGGTCTTGGCGGTCTTCTCCGGGTCGTTCCAGTAGCCGACGGGCAGGTGACCGCGGCGGACGATGTAGCCGACCTCGTCCGAGCCCGGCGCGATGGGCCGGAAGTCCTCGTCGACCACGCCGAGCTTCGGGCTGGCCGGGATGGTCATCTCACCGGATTCGTTCATCCCCAGCTCGCCGTCGTTACCGGCCTCGGAGGCACCGAAGTTGTCGCGGATGATGATGTTGGGCAGCACCTCGAGCACCCGCTCGCGACTGGACTTGGACCAGATGCCGCCGCCGGAGGCCATCATGAACAGCGTGCTGAAGTCCATGGTCTCGGTGGCGTTGACCAGCTCGTCCGTCAGCGGCACCGCCATGCCGTCACCCACGAACATGAGGATGTGGGCCTTGTGCTCCGCCGTGGCCCGGACGATCTCCGCGGCGTCGAACTCCCGGAACATGATGAGGTGGCCGCCCAGATTGACGAAGGTCAGCAGTGTGAACAGGCCCGCCCCGTGCATGAGTGGCGCGGAGATGACCACCTTCAACCCCCCGTCGGGCGAGATGTTCTCGGCCACCTCGGCGGGGCTGTGCCGCTTGTCGCCGTAAGGGTTCCCGCCCGACAGGCACGCGTAGAAATAGTCCGACATGTGCCACTGCACGCCCTTGGGGAAGCCGGTGGTGCCACCGGTGTAGACGATCCAGTGGTCGTCGCCACGGACGGGCTCGAAGTCCCGCTCCGCCGACTGCGCCGGCCATTCGGTGTCCCCGTCGACAACGGTGAGGCCCTTGGCGGCGCACGCCGAGGCCAGGACCTCCGGGACACCGCCGAACACGATGACCGTGCGGACGGTCTCGAGGTCCGGGATCGCGGCGGCCATGGTCTCGGCGAACTCGGCGTCGACCAGCACGGCGATCGACTTGGAGTCGTTGAACAGGTAGACCAGCTCCGGCGGGGTGTACCTGAAGTTGACGTTGATCCCGGCCACCCGGATCTTCATGCACCCGAGGATGGCCGCCATGTGTGCGGTGCTGTTCTTCATGTAGAGGGCGACGTGGCTGCGTGGCTCCGCACCGTGAGCACGCAGCAGGTGGCCCATCCGGTTGGCGAGTTCGTCGATCTGGCGATAGGAGTACTCGACACCGTCCATGGTCAGCAACGGGTTGTCCGGGATCGTGTCGACGACGGCCTCGAACACCGCGGCCTGGTTCATCTCCGGATTGGTGCCGGCGAGCGGATCGGTCGAGTGGTCAGCAGCTTCGGTCATGGCGGAATCCTTCGCGAGGTCAGTCAAAATGTGGCTGTCCTCACATTGTGACCTGAACTTGTTCTCATGTCCAGACGGCACCCTGATCAGGCCAGACCCTCAATTAGTAGAACGGGTTCTAGCTATACTTCGCTCCGCGAACGCGGTTTCTCGTGACCCCGCGCCCGTGAGCGCCTACATTTTGGACATGAGTTCACGGCGGTCCCCGCACAGCGGCGCGCCCTACGACGGGGGCCTGATGCTGCCCCACGCCACGCGGACGGGGGCGGTCCCGGTGGACGGTCGCCGATCCGCCGCCCCGGAGGCGGACCGACC
>NZ_JAALDV010000233.1:0-2822 GCF_014145045.1 Dietzia sp. DQ12-76 | reverse complement strand
ACCCCGCCGACCAGGCCTGACCCCGCAGACCCCTCGGGCGGGCCGGCTCACGTGTGGTCGAAGTCGAGACCGACCTGTGCCCCCGCGCTGCCGCGCAGGACCGCACGCCGCTGGAGCGCGTACACGAGCGTGCCGATCGCACCCACACCCACACCGACCGCGCAGAGGATGACCGCGCGCATGTCCACCTCGTCCATGAGCATCATCGCCAGGAGGGCGATCGTCCACGCGAGGGTCCCGATGAGGACGACGGGCCGCGGGTCCAGGAGGTAGCCCGGGATTCGGGGCACCTGCGGCTCTGTCGGCCTCTCGGTCATGACCGCGACGCTACCGCAGGCGGAGGGCCGGTTACCCTATGACGGTTCCTCACCACCGCCAGGAAGGTCTCCAGATGTCGCAGAGCACCGGGGCCCCGTCGCGGTCCCCAGCACGGGGCCCCCTCGACCGTTACTTCAAGATCAGCGAGCGCGGTTCGACCGTGTCCCGCGAGGTGCGCGGCGGGGTGGTCAGCTTCTTCGCGATGGCCTACATCATCGTGCTCAACCCGCTGATCCTCGGTTCGGGTGTCGACGTCGAGGGCAACCAGCTGTCGATCATCGAGATCGCCGCGGTCACCGCGTTCACCGCCGGGGTGATGACGGTGGCCTTCGGCGCGATCGCCCGCTATCCGTTCGCCTTCGCCACCGGCCTGGGCATCAACTCCCTGGTCGCGGTCACCATCGCCAGGCAGGTCACCTGGGCCGAGGCGATGGGGCTGATCGTCATCGAGGGCGTCATCATCGTCATCCTCGCGGTGAGCGGGTTCCGCAAGGCGGTCTTCGACGCCATTCCCCCGGACCTCAAGGCCGCCATCGCCGTGGGCATCGGGCTGTTCATCGCCATGGTCGGGTTCGTCGACTCCGGGTTCGTGCGTCGACTCCCCGACGCCGCGGGCACCACGGTGCCGGTGGGGCTGGGGATCGAGGGATCGATCGCGTCGTGGCCCACGGCCGTGTTCGCGTTCGGGCTGCTGCTGTGCGGGATCCTCGTGGCCCGTCAGGTGCGCGGCGGCATCTTCATCGGCATCGTGGTCACCACCGTCGTGGCCATCATCGTCGAGGCGATCGCGGACGCCGGCCCGTCGTTCGTCGACGGCGAGCCCTCGCCCACGGGGTGGAACCTCGCGGTCCCGGGCATTCCAGAGACGCTCGGCGGACTGCCCAACCTCTCCCTCATCGGGCAGGTGGACCTCTTCGGCGCATTCGTCCGCATCGGCCCCCTTGCCGCCGGCCTGTTCGTCTTCACCCTGCTGCTCGCGAACTTCTTCGACGCCATGGGTACCTTCACCGGCCTGGGCAAAGAGGCCGGGCTCATGGACGAGAACGGCAACCTGCCCAACATGAAGACCGCGCTCGTGGTCGAGGGAGTCGGGGCCGTCGCCGGTGGATTCACCTCGTCCTCCTCCAACACCGTCTTCCTCGAGTCGGCGACGGGTATCGCCGAGGGCGCCCGAACCGGACTGGCGAACATCGTCACGGGTGTCCTCTTCCTCGTCGCGATGTTCTTCACACCGCTCTACGAGGTCGTCCCCGTCGAGGCGGCCGCCCCCGCGCTCGTGGTGGTCGGCGCGCTCATGATGTCGCAGATCATCAACATCGACTTCACGAGATTCTCCATCGCCCTGCCGGCGTTCCTCACCATCGTCACCATGCCGTTCACGTACTCCATCGCCAACGGGATAGGGATCGGGTTCGTGGCCTGGGTCGTGATGGCCACGGCCACCGGCAAGGCCCGGTCGGTCCACCCGCTGCTGTGGGTGGTCGCGGCGGCGTTCCTCGTGTTCTTCGCGATCGGGCCCATCACCGACCTTCTGGCCTGAGCGGCGCGGACAGTGCTCGTCGTCGACGTCTCCGATCCCGCCGATCCCCGGCTGGACGACCTCCGCGATCTCAACCACTCCGACCGCCGCCCCGACCTGCCGGGAGGGCGGGGCCTGGTGATCGCCGAGGGCACCTACGTGGTGGGGAGGATGCTCCTGTCCCGGTTCCGGCCGCACCTCCTGCTGGGGACCGACGCCCGACTGCGGCAACTGCGCCGCGAGGCGACGGCGGAGGGCTGGGATGCCGACGAACGGGCCGCCGGAGCCGTCTACCTGCGCACCACCAAGGACGTGCTCAGCGAGGTGATCGGGTTCCGGTCCAGCCGCGACATCCTCGCCGCCGCCCACCGGCCGGCCCCGCTCGACGTCGACGCGGTCGTGGACGGCGCCCGGACCCTCGTGGTGCTCGAAGGGGTCAACGACCCCGAGAACCTGGGGGCCATCTTCCGCAACTGCGCGGCGCTCGGCGTCGACGGGGTGCTGTTCGGTGCCGCCACCGGGGACCCGCTCTACCGGCGGGTGGTGCGCGTGTCCATGGGACACGTCCTGCGGTTGCCGTTCGCGCACCTGCACGGGACCCCGACCACCTGGCACCGCTCCCTCGGGGATCTGCGAACACGGGGTTTCACCACCGTGGCGCTGACCCCCTCCGGGGAGGTTCCGCTCTCCCGCGCCGTCGACGCCGACAAGGTGGCCTTTGTCCTCGGAGCCGAGGGGCCGGGGCTCACCGAGCACGCGATGCGTGCGTGCGACGTCCGGGCGGCGATACCCATGACAGCGGGAACCGACTCGCTCAACGTGGCCACGGCTGCGGCCGTGGCGTTCTACGAGCGGTCGCGCGACTAGGGTCCGGCGGCGTCGTCAGCGCCGGTTCGCCAGACGGCGGTTCATCGCCCCGCCGGCGCGCCGCACGGTGTCACCGAGGACGCCGGCGATCCTGCGGACGGCCCCGGTGACGGGAGAG
>NZ_JAALDV010000232.1:9815-18380 GCF_014145045.1 Dietzia sp. DQ12-76 | reverse complement strand
CGACACCGCCGGGGTGGTGGCGGCGGTGGTCAGACCGTCCGAGGTCGCCAGGATCAGTGCGCTCGCGCGCGAGGTGGGCATGACCGTCGAGGTCGTCGACCCCACCGGACCACGCGCCGATGCTCTGCTCGACGACCTCTTCGGGCCGGAGATCACGCCACCCCGGCGTCGGCGGGAACCCGCTCCCCCGGCGCGGTCCCGACGGCCGGCCCGGTCCCGGGTGCACCGCCCCAAGAAGAAGCCACGTACGTGACCGGGAGCGGTCGCACACCCGACGTCGTACTCCTGCCCGAGGCCCTCTGGCGCGCGCTGGAATTCCGGCATACCGGGACCGTGGATTCGGTGACCGGAGATCACCTCGAGCGACGACGACGAGGTGAGCCCCACCCGGTCGCGGACTTCCTCTTCACCTACTACCGGACGAGCGTCGCCACCGTCCGTCGCTGGCACCCCGGCCCCGGCATCATCCTGGAGAACGCCCACCTGACCGAGCAGGTCGACTGGCGCCACTACGAGCGGGCCTCACTCCACGGCCGGACCGGTCTGATCGTGAACCCCGAATCCGTCCTGGCCCGCTGCGCCCCGCGGATCGCGCGAGCACGCGCGATCGTCGAGGCCACCGCCTCGAGGCCCGGTGCCATGGGGTGCTTCGGTCTCCACGAATGGGCAATGCTCTACCGCAGTGGAGACGACGACGTCCGCCACCGCCAGGTCCCTCTACGGGTGTCGCATGCGCGGATCGACGAGGTCGTCGAGGAATCCCGGCTGCGATGCACCCACTTCGACGCACTTCGGTTCTTCACCGAGCCGGCCGTCTCCCTCAACCAGCACGCGCTCTCCCGCGAGGCGCAGGTCCGACACGAGCAGCCGGCCTGTCTGCACTCCGGCATGGATCTCTACTCGCACGTCGCGGCCATGGAGGCCGGTGCGCCTGGCGAGCTCCTGCGGGACTCGCTGGTCGCCGCATTCGACGCCCGCGAGGTCGACATGAGGTCCTCCCCGTATGACCTCTCCGCCTGGGGACTGGATCCGATCCCGGTGGAGTCGCCCGAGGGGCGTGCGATGTTCGTCGCCCACCAGCGTGCGTGGGTACGACGGACACAGGCGCTACGGGCCCGCTTCCTGAAGGCGGTCCGGCGCCTGGAGTCGTCGAGACCGGACCCGTCGGTCGACAGCGACGGACGACCCGTCAGGCGGGAACCGCACCGAACAGCCGCTGGGCGACCCCGGTGATCACGCTGCCGAGTTCGGTGTAGGCGTCGTCGTCGGCGGTTGCCGTTCGGAGCACCAGGCCCATCGTCCGGCCGGGGGCGGGCTCGCGGAACCTGGCCACTCCGAGTCCTGGGTCGCGGCTCTCGGACACCACTGCGGACTCCGGAACGATCATCACCCCGAGTCCCCCCGCGACGCATCTCACCGCCGTGGTCAGGGACGCCGCGCGCGACCCGCCACGGCCCAGGATCGGAGCCGAGACCCGCCGACACAGGTCCACCGTCTGGTCGCGCAGGCAGTGCCCCTCGTCGAGCATGAGGAGGGGCAGATCCACGAGCGCCTCCAATGAGAGGTCCTCCCGCCCGTCGAGCGGGTGGCCGGCCGGGACGAGGAGCGCGAACGGCTCGGTGTACAGCGGCATGCCCGCCGCGCCCGCCGCGTCTGTCGGCAGGGCCATGATCGCCACGTCGAGCGCACCCGATCGCAGCTGCTCGAGCAGTCGCGCGGTCTGGTCCTCGACGATCCGCGGCCGCAGATCCGGGAAGCGGTCGGTAAGAGCGGGAAGAAGCCCCGGCAGCAGGTACGGGGCGGCCGTGGGGATCACACCGATCCGGACGTCCCCCGACATCGGGCCGCCGCTGCCCGCGGCGATGTCAGCCACGGCGTCCATCGCACCCACCGCCGCCCGCGCGAACGGGAGGAGTTGGTGCCCGACCGGTGTGACGAGCACGGTCCTGGTGCTGCGTTCGACCAGATGGACCCGCAACCCCTCCTCCAGTGTCGCGAGGGCCTGGGAGAGGGAGGGTTGACTCATTCCCAACTCCTCAGCTGCACTTCGGAAGTGAAGGCGTTCCGCGACGGCGAGGAACACCCTGAGCTGTGTCACGCTCGGAACGAACCGCTGATTGGCCATGTCGATGAGTGTAGAGCGATCGATAGCCCGCCGTCGATGATTATTTGCTCCCCCCTATAAGTGATCTTGGCCTCATTAGGCTTTACCTCTTACCGGATGTCCGGCATAGTCTCTGCTGCCCGTTGAATGACGGCCACCAACTTCAGGAGGACACATGGCTATTCTCACCATCGGTGACCAGTTCCCCGACTTCACTCTCACCGCGCTCAAGGGCGGGGACCTCCAGCAGGTCAACGCCCAGCAGCCCGAGGACTACTTCGAGACGATCACCAACCAGTCCTACGCCGGCAAGTGGCGCGTGATCTTCTTCTACCCGAAGGACTTCACCTTCGTGTGCCCCACGGAGATCGCCGCGTTCGGCAAGCTCGACGAGGACTTCCAGGACCGCGACACGCAGATCCTCGGCGGTTCCATCGACAACGAATTCGCGCACTTCAACTGGCGCGCGACCAACGACGAGCTCAAGGGTGTGCCGTTCCCGCTCCTGTCCGACATCAAGCACGAGCTGATCCGTGAGCTCGGTGTGGAGAACGCGGACGGGGTCGCCGACCGGGCCACCTTCATCGTCGACCCGGACAACGTCATCCAGTTCGTCTCCGTGACGCCGGACGCCGTGGGCCGCAACGTGGACGAGGTGCTCCGGGTGCTCGACGCGCTCCAGTCGTCCGAGGTCTGCGCCTGCAACTGGCAGAAGAACGACCCGACGAAGAACATCAACAAGATGGACATGCTGCAGGAGGGGATCAAGTGAGCATCGAGAACCTGAAGTCCGGACTCCCCGAGTTCGCGAAGGATCTCAAGCTCAACCTCGGCTCACTGGCGCGTTCCACCGAGCTGACCCCCCAGCAGCTGTGGGGCACCTTCCTGGCCACCGCCGCGGCGACCCGGTCGGAGACCGTGTTGTCCGAGATCGCCGATGAGGCGCGCGAGCACCTGACCGAGGAGGCGTTCAACGCCGCCCTGGGCGCCGCGTCCATCATGGCCATGAACAACGTGGTCTACCGCGCCAAGGAGTTCCTGGGCGACGACTACACCCAGGTCCGGATGGGCCTGCGGATGAACATCATCGCCAACCCTGGCGTGGAGAAGGCAGACTTCGAGCTCTGGTCCATGGCCGTCTCGACCATCAACGGCTGCGAGAACTGCACCGCCGCGCACGATGACGTCATCCGCAAGGAGGGCATCACCAAGGAGCAGGCCTGGGAGGCCGTCAAGATCGCCGGCACCGTGGCCGGGGTCGCTCAGGCTGTGGAGATCCACGCCAACGTCTGACACCCCGTTCCGGACACCGGAGACAGAGCCCCGTCGACATCCTCGACGGGGCTCTGTCGTGTGACCTGCCTTTCCCCTGAAGTGCCTCTCCCAAAAACGCCGTGGCGGGACTAGGTTCGGACGCGGATAAGTGGAAATATCATTCACACCAGTTCCGCGCCACCGAACCGACGAGAGATGGAGATGCCATGACCACCGGAGGCACACCGCCGCAGGGCGGGTACCCGAACGATCCGAACGGCCCCGGCCCTACCCACCAGAGCTGGGGCGGGGAGCCATACGGAGCCCAGGGTGACGCCCAGGGCTTCGGTCAGCAGCCCTACGGGGGCCACGGTTACGGGGACGCCTACCCCCAGTCCGGCCCGGCAGACGGGACGATGATGTCCGGCAAGGTGTCCGCGACCGACGCCATCGGCGCGGGCTGGCAGATGTTCAAGAACAATCCCCTGCCGTGGGTTCTGATCATGCTGATCATGTTCGTCGCCAACGGCGTGGGGAGCTGGATCCAGAACTCGCAGTCGGAGTCGGTGGCGTTCCTGGGCTCGATCCTCACGATCGCGGTGAGCCTGGTGTTCCAGGCCTTCCTCATCCGGGGCGCCCTGCTCGAGGTCGACGGCCACAAGCCGGAGATCGGCGACTTCTTCAAGCTGCACAATTTCGGGGCGTTCGTCCTCGCGGCGATCCTCGTGGCCATCGCGACGACCATCGGGTTCATCCTGCTGATCATCCCCGGGATCGTGGTCGCGTTCTTCCTCTACTGGACTCTCCACTTCGTCGTGGACCGCAACATGACCGCCATCGACGCGATGAAATCCAGCGTCAACGCGATCAAGTCCGATGCCGGCAACCTCTTCGCCCTCGCCCTGCTCAACATCCTCATCGTCATCGCCGGTGCCCTGGCCCTGCTCGTCGGGTTGCTGGTGGCGGCCCCTGTCGCCGCCCTGGCATCCGTGTACGCCTATCGCACCATCACCGGTCCGAGCGACTTCTCGCGCATGGCCACCAGCGCGGTCTGATCGCCGCGTCCCGTGCACTTGCGGGCGACCGGTGACCCGCTCCCACGGGAACTGCCCCCGACGATTCCGTCGGGGGCAGTTCTCGTGTGCACGGCGGCAGCCCTCTCCCACTGGTGGATCGGGGATCACTCGTCGGAGGCGTCCCGGGCCGCAGCGGGCTCGTTCTCATGGGCCATCGCCCGTCGGACAGCCCAGATCGTCGCGGCGAACGCCACCAGGGCCAGCGGCCACCCCATGGCTATCCGCGCGGCCCCGAGCCAGTTGACCTCGTCGTTCAGGTAGAGCGCGTACTGCAGGACGGCACGGATCGCGAAGAGCCCGGCCCAGATCCAGGTGGCGATGGCGTACCACCGTCGCGCATGCGGGTTCCGACGCCACGCCATCCCCCTACCGTCGATCAACCCCCAGATCACGCCGACGAGTGGCCAGCGCACGAGCGCGGACAGCGCGAACGCCCCGCCGTACACCGCCTGCGTGATGATGCCGTAGAGGAAGTACCCCTTCGCGTCGCCTGTCCGCCAGGCGATCAGCACACCGATCGCGACACCGATGAACCCGGAGATCGCCGGCTGGGGGTTCTCCCGTCTGACCAGGGACCATGCCAGCATGGCGACCGCCACACCGAGCGCGGCCCAGATCGCCACCGTCAGCCCCCAGAACCCGTTGACCGGGACGAAGGTCAGGATCGGGATCGAGGAGTAGACGAGCCCGCGGACACCGCCCATCTGCTCGAGCAGCGAGGCGTCCGGGTCACCGAACGCGGACTTCCGCTCAGGTGGCGTGTCCACGGCGGGGGCGTCCCCGGTGTTCTCGGTGGAGGCCTGATCCCCCGCGCGTTCAGACTCGGTCACGCTTCTCCTCCGCGTCCCGCGCCCGGTTGTCCGCTGAGCAACTCGTAGCGTGGATTGAACATGATCTTCTGGCCGGACCGGACGCCGATGCGGCCGGTCACCTTGATGAACCGGCCGGTGTCGATTCCCGGAATCGATCGACGCCCCAGCCAACAGACGTCGACAGCCCCCGTGCCGTCGTAGACCTCCGCGGTCACACCCAGGAACTGCTCTCCCCCGCCGGACAAGACCGTGCGCACCCGCCCGACCAGAGTCACCAGTTCACCTCGCTGCGCACTCTCGACGGGCGAGCTGCAGAGTCCCTGCACCCGCCCGGCCAGGTCCACGGCGTCGAGGGACTCGAGCGGCGCGGTCAGGCGGGACGAGAGTCCTTTGAACATCCGCGTGACGGACATGGCTTGCCTCTCAGCGCGTGGGCGGGGTCAGAGGTCGTCGGAGGTGCGGAGTCGGTCCATGGCGCCGGCGTCTCTGCGCGGGGGCGACCCGGGCTGCTGCTGGGCCTTGCCCGGTGACGGTGTTGACGGCGGGGCCTGGGGAGACGAGGGGGCCTGGGACTGTGCGGCCTGGGCCTGGTTCTGTGCGGCCTGGGGCCGGACCTGCGGCGCGGCCTGACCCTGCTGACCCGCCGCCATCTGCTGCTGGTAGGCCTGCGCCTGCTGCTGCGCCGCGAGTTGCGACTGCGCCTTGACCAGCGCCTGCTGGATCTCGTCGGGGATGGTCAGGGGCAGCGCCTCGCGGACCGGCATCGGCCCGTCACCACGGTTGATCATGAGGTGCGCGAAGACCTCCCGGCCCTCCTCTGCGGCCTGCTCGGCCAGCTCCGGGGTGGCCATGATGCGCACCTCGGCGGTCCACCTGTGCCCGTCGACCCCGATGGCGCGGAAGACGGCGCCCGGCATCGCGGCGACCAGTTCACGACCCCACGGGCCGTCGACGACGGTCACCTCCGCTCCCTGCGCCTCGAGTTGCTCCCGCATGCCCGCGACCATGGTCCGCCACTGCCCTGCGGACTTCGGCGCGGCGAAGGCGCGCGGGATGACCCGGGAGACGGAGGTCACCACGTGGAATTCCGGCTGACCGTTCGGGTCCAGCGCGACGTTCAGATCGCGCCCCTTGGGGACGCCGATCACCAGGGAACCGAGATCGATGTGTCCGTAACCGAGGTCGGTGTAGTACCGCGCCACGTCCCCGACCGAGGAGCGGTCGTGTGGACCGGTCGTGGACGGTGCGGAGTCCGCGGGCTCCGCGGGGGCGGCGGCGACGCGGTCCCCGGTCACCGACTTCTTGCGTCCGAACATGGTCGAATCCTCTCCGCGTACGACCCGGTCCCGGACGGGACCGTGCCTCTTGACGCTACCCAACGTCGGATGGCGCCGGTCAGGCCAGGCGGTGGTGACCGCCGGTCGACCCGTGACCCCGGTCGCCCCGGGCGGTCTGATCGAGCTCGTCGACCTCGAGGACCTCCCAGAGTTCGACCCTCTGGATGAGCAACTGTGCGATCCGGTCTCCGCGGCCGATCCGCACCGGCTCGGACGGATCGAGGTTCACGAGGTTGACCTTGATCTCGCCCCGGTATCCCGCATCGACGGTCCCCGGGGCGTTGACGATCGAGAGACCCGCACGCGCGGCGAGCCCGGATCTGGGGTGGACGAGTCCCGCGTATCCGTCCGGGATGGCCACGGAGACCCCCGTGCCCACCAGTGAACGATGTCCGGGCTCCAGCACGAGATCCTCGGCGGAGTAGAGATCGATACCCGCGTCCGAGGGGTGGGCGCGGGACGGCACCGGGAGGCCCGTGTCCAACCTCCGTAGACGCAACGGCCCGCCTCCGGAGGAGTGATCCGGGTTGTTCATCGCTGTCCGCCCTCCTGCCGGGCTGAGCCCGGGTGATGGATAGTCTTGATCTCGTGACCGAAGATGATCTCCGACCGTCTCCCGACCGTGTCCCGCGTCCCGTTCACTCGGAACGATTGCGGGTACCGGGATGGTGGTGGCTCGTGCTGGCCGCCGTCACCGCCCTCGTCGTCGCGGTGGCCTCGATCCTGGGCGCCCCGTGGTGGCTGTGGCTCCTGTGCGTGGTCGTGCCCGCCCTGTTCGCCTGGCTCTTCATCACGGTCGGTCGCGAGAGTATCGAGGTCGAGTCCGACGGTCAGGGCGGAGGAACCCTCTATGCGGGCCGGGCGCGTCTGCCGTTCGAGGCGATCGCGCGCAGCGCCGTCGTGCCCGCGACCGCGAAGCAGGCCGCGATGGGCCGTCAGCTCGACCCGGAGGCGTTCGTCGTACATCGCGGTTACGTCCCCACCATGGTGATCGTCGTTCTGGACGACCCGCTGGACCCCACGCCCTACTGGCTGATCAGTACTCGCGACCCGGAGGGCCTCGCGGCCGCCCTGCCGGACACGCGCTATAGCTGAACGATCAGCCGGCGCAGTCCACGCAGATCGGCAGACCGTCCCTCTCCTCGGCGAACCGGCTGCGGTGATGGACGAGGAAACACTCGCCGCAGGTGAACTCGTTGTCCTGCTCGGGGATCACACGGACGGTGAGTTCCTCCCCCGAGAGGTCCGCCCCGGGGAGCTCGTAGGACTCGGCGGTGTCCGTCTCGTCGACGTCGACCTCGCCGGTGGCACCCTCCGCCCTTCGGGCCTTGAGTTCCTCCAGCGAATCGCCGGCCAGCTCGTCGGCTTCGGTCCGGCGGGGTGCGTCGTAGTCGGTTGCCATGTGTCTCTTCTCTAGCGGTCTGGTGACGAGGGGCGGACGGTGCGATCGTGGACCGACCGGCGCCCGCATATTAGCGGAATCCAGCAGGGATTTCATCCGCGCTGGCGGGCCGTGTCCCCGCCGGGCCCCCGGTCGCGCGGCGATTACAGTGATGGAGCGGACCCGGGCCGGGCTCCGACACCGTTTCCCCTGCAGGAAAGGCCCTCATGGTCGTCCACCTCAGCGCCCAGGCGACTCCCAGTCCGACCCCCGCTCGGGGGTTCGGTCGGATGCGCAGCCCCTACGTCCTGTTCGTGGTGGCCGCGCTGGTCCTCGGGTGTCTCGTGTGGGTGACCGCCCTGAGGGGAAGCGATGCGGCGACACAGGCCGCCGCCTGCCCGGTGACGCCGGCCGCGCAGGAGGCGGGCCTGGAGGAGCAACCCGCCGGTGCGCTCGACTCCGTCGAGCCGGCCGTGCTGTCGGACACGAGGATCCGGGTGCTCAACGCGAACGGGCAGAGCGGGCAGGCGGGCGCGGTCGCCGCCCAGCTCGCCGAGCGCGGATTCCAACCGGTGGGGGCCGACGCCACCGGCAATGACCC
>NZ_JAALDV010000232.1:1759-9608 GCF_014145045.1 Dietzia sp. DQ12-76 | reverse complement strand
TCCGGTTGTCGGACTCGGCCGAGAGCGTCGGGGCCCTCGACGAGCTGAAGCTGGGGCGTCAACCGATCTCCGCCGAGCTGGACGCGGCGCGCTCGGTCAACTGCTGACGGGGTCCCCGAGGGCCTCGAGCGCGGCCAGGAGTTCCTCCGCCACACCGGGCGCGGCGGCGACGGTGGGGACCTCGTCGTCGGCGGCGACCCTCACCATCGCGCCGGCCTCGGCCGCGATCAGCGCCCCGGCCGCGTGGTCCCACGGCTTGAGGCAGCGCTCGAAGTAGGCGTCGACGCGGCCGGTGGCGACCATGCACAGGTCCAACGCCGCGGAGCCACACCGCCTGATGTCACGGATGGTCGGGAGAAGGGCCGCGACCGTCCGCCCCTGCTCCGCACGGATCTCCGCATCGTAGGAGAACCCGGTGCCGACGAGCGCCATCGACAGATCGTCACACGATGACGCGGCGAGTTCGGTGACCGTTCCCGCGGCGGATCGGAGGCTGGATCCGCGGCCGACCGCTGCGGTCCAGGTCTCACCGGTGACGATGTTGTGCACCGCCCCCGCGACCACCACCCCGTCGACCTCGGCGGCCACGGAGACGGCCGTGAAGGGGATCCCGTAGAGGAGGTTCACGGTGCCGTCGACCGGATCCACCACCCACCTGACCACACCCCGTCCCGTGGCCGCGGGCTCCTCGCTGACCTCCTCGCCGCCCTCCTCACCCAGGACCCGGTCGCCCGGCCGCTCGGTGCTCACCAGCTCGCGCAGGTGCCGCTCGACGGTGGTATCGATGACGGTGACCGGGTCGGTCGCCGAACTCTTGGCGCGTGGATCGAGCCCCGAGGAGTCGAACCGCTCCAGCATCCGCCGGGCGACGCCCCCGCCCGAGACCGCGAGCCGCTCCGCGAACACCCTCAACTCGTCGACATCCACCGGGTGGTCTCGTCCGGCGAGGCCCTCCACCGTCTGCTCCGACACTTCCTCTCCCCTCGTCGTCTCCGAATGGCCCGGCCCCCCGGCGCACCGGACGGATACTCTGACGAACGGGTGCTCGCCCGCCCCCATCGTGCCCCGCCGGCCCGGTGGTCTCCAACCCTCGGCCGTGACCCCGCGGCCCGTCCCACGGGAGCCAGAGATGCCGACCACCAGCCCCTCCGAGCGCACCCAGGAATCGGACACCCCCACCGGCGTGGGGGTGGACGTCGGTGGCACCGGGATCAAGGTCGGCCGGGTCGATCTGGGCACCGGCGAGCTCGTCGGCGACCGGCTGACACGCCCCACCCCGCAGCCGGCGACACCGGACGCCGTCGCCGGGGTCATCCGCTCGATGGTCGAGGAGCTCGGGTGGGACGGACCGGTGGGCGTGGCGCTACCCAGCGTCATCCACGACGGGATCGCGCGGATCGCCCACAACATCGACGGCTCCTGGGTGGGCTGCGACGTCGTCGCACTGTTCGCCGAACACCTCCCGGGGCGCCCGGTGGTGATGCTCAACGACGCCGACGCCGCGGGGATCACGGAGGTGCACTACGGCGCCGGCGAGGGTGTGGACGGCCTGGTGATCCTCCTGACCTTCGGCACGGGCATCGGGTCGGCGCTGCTGCTGAACGGTCATCTGATCCCCAACACGGAGTTCGGGCACCTTCTGGTCCACGACATCGACGGTCGGGGGGTCGACGAGGCCGAACACCTCGCCTCCGCGGCGGTGCGGCATCGTGACGGGCTGACCTACGAGCAGTGGGCACCGCACGTGTCCAACGTCCTGCGGTCCCTCGAGGACCTGCTCTGGCCGCGCGCCTTCGTCATCGGGGGCGCGATCAGCGAGGCCGCCGAGGAGTGGTTCCCGCTGCTGGAGAACCGTACCCCGGTTCGCGTGGCGGTCCGACGTGGCGACGCCGGGATCATCGGGGCCGCCCTGTACGCGGCGGCGAGCACCGGACTGCTGGACCTGGACGCGACGGTGTCCCCGTCCGACCACTGATCCCTCGGCGACAGCGCCTGATGCGACCTCCGGACCGGATCCTCGTTACAATGGCGCAGGCCGGTATCACCTACCGGCCGGGGACGGGACCGGTACCGCAAGGCGGACGGCTCGCGAGTCGGCACACTGTGCGGCGTCGATCCCCGTTTCCCATCGAATCACCGGTTGTGAAGGGGCGTTTGTGGCAGCCACGAAGACCACCAGTTCGGATTCCGCGATGAGCGGCGATCCGTCGGACACAGAGGTCACGGGCGAGGCCCCCGCCAAGAAGACCTCGGCGAGCAGGACACCCGGGAAGAAGACCGCTGCCGCCAAGAAGACCGCGGCCAAGAAGACCGCTCCCGCCAAGAAGACGGCAGCCAAGAAGACCGCCGCGAAGAAGACAGCGGCCAAGAAGACGGCGGGTGCGGGCGAGCCCGCGGACGCCGCGCCGATCGATGACGCACCCGTCGAGGCCCTCGAGGTCGAACCGGACACCGCCGAACTCGAGGACGTCGAGGTCGACGTCGTCGACGTCGAGGACGCGGAGGCCGACGAGGAGACCAAGGACGGCCCCACCGCCAAGGACAAGGCGTCGGGAGACTTCGTCTGGGACGAGGACGAGTCCGAGGCCCTCCGCCAGGCCCGCAAGGACGCCGAGCTCACCGCGTCCGCCGACTCCGTCCGCGCCTACCTCAAGCAGATCGGCAAGGTCGCCCTGCTCAACGCCGAGGAGGAGGTCGAGCTGGCCAAGCGGATCGAGGCCGGCCTCTACGCCACCTGGTTCATGGCGCAGGTCGCGGAGCGCGGTGAGAAGCTCACCACCGCCCAGCGACGGGACTACAAGTGGATCGAGCGGGACGGGGTCCGCGCCAAGAACCATCTGCTCGAGGCCAACCTCCGCCTCGTCGTGTCCCTTGCCAAGCGGTACACCGGTCGCGGAATGGCGTTCCTGGACCTCATCCAGGAGGGCAACCTCGGCCTGATCCGCGCTGTGGAGAAGTTCGACTACACCAAGGGGTACAAGTTCTCGACCTACGCGACGTGGTGGATCCGCCAGGCCATCACACGCGCCATGGCCGACCAGGCCCGCACCATCCGGATCCCGGTCCACATGGTGGAGGTCATCAACAAACTCGGCCGCATCCAGCGGGAGCTCCTCCAGGACCTGGGCCGCGAGCCCACCCCGGAGGAGCTCGCCAAGGAGATGGACATCACCCCCGAGAAGGTGCTGGAGATCCAGCAGTACGCGCGAGAGCCCATCTCGCTCGACCAGACCATCGGTGACGAGGGCGACTCGCAGCTCGGCGACTTCATCGAGGACTCCGAGGCCGTGGTGGCCGTGGACGCCGTGAGCTTCACCCTCCTGCAGGACCAGCTCCGCTCCGTTCTCGACACCCTCTCCGAGCGCGAGGCGGGCGTTGTGCGCTTGCGCTTCGGCCTCACCGACGGGCTGCCCCGCACGCTCGACGAGATCGGGCAGGTCTACGGCGTCACGCGCGAGCGGATCCGCCAGATCGAGTCCAAGACCATGTCGAAACTGCGTCACCCCTCGCGATCCCAGGTCCTGCGCGACTACCTGGACTGACCCCGGATAGCGAAAGAGGGCCCCGCCGGCGGCGGGGCCCTTCTTCCGGTATCGGAGGTGGGGTCGCGGGACTCCCGCCGGTCACCAGCTCCGCAGCAAGGAGATTCGCTCCCGGATCTGATCGGCCGAGGCCATCGGCACCGGTGGACCCCCGCAGGCGTTGCGCAGCTGCGTGTGGATCGCGCCGTGGGACCTGCCCAGACGGCCGGAGTACACCGAGACCAGCGTGTTGAGCTGCCGCCGGAGGTCCTTCAGCTCCGCCGCGGAGGCCACCCGGGCGGCCGCCGCGCCCGCGTGCGCGCCCGGGCCGCCGGCGTTTCCCGGCAAGGTGGTGCCGGAGATGGCCGGATCCGTTCCCACGCCCACCACGGCGACGGGCCCGGATGCGGTGACCTCGCCGGAGGTCCGCCGGATCTGCTCCTTCTCCCGCTGGCGCAGGAGCGCCTTGACGTCATCGGCACCCAGCAGACCCGGCAGCCCGATGTAGTCGGCCTCCTCCTCGCTCCCGGCGAAGGTGGCGGTGCCGTAGGAGGACCCTTCGTAGACGATCTGATCGAGCTCCGCGTCCGCTCCGAGGGATATGTATCCCCTGTCCTCCTCGTCGGCGGTGTCGGGTTCGTCCTGCTGCTGGTTGGCCTGGGCCAAGAGTTCGTCCTCGAGCCCCTCCTCGCGGTGGGGTTTGCCCAGGACGTGATCCCTCTGGGCCTCCATCTGCGACGCGAGCTGCAACAGGACCGGGACCGACGGCAGAAACACCGACGCGGTCTCCCCGGGCCTCCGCGACCGGACGAACCGCCCGATGGCCTGGGCGAAGTACAGGGGGGTCGACGCGCTGGTGGCGTACACGCCCACACACAACCGCGGCACGTCCACCCCCTCCGACACCATGCGGACGGCGACCATCCACTCGTCCGTCGAAGCGGAGAACGCGCCGATCCGGCTCGAGGCAGTGGGATCGTCGGACAGGACGACGACGGGGGCACGCCCCGTGATCTCCGTCAGCAGCGCCGCGTACTCGCGAGCGCGTTCCTGGTCGGTGGCGATCACCAGCCCGCCGGCGTCGGGGACGCCGCCGGCCCGGATCTGCCGGAGTCGGGTGTGCGCGGCCTGGAGCACCGCCGGCATCCAGTCGCCATGGGGGTCCAGGGCGACCCGCCAGGCGCGGGAGTTCTGGTCCGCGCTGAGCGGTTCGCCGAGCCGGGCGGAGAACTCCTCGCCGGCGTTCGTGCGCCAGCGGGCCTCGCCGGAGTAGGCCAGGAAGACGACGGGCCGCACGACGCCGTCGGCCAGGGCGTCAGCGTAGCCGTAGGAGTGGTCCGCCCTCGACCGCTGATGGCCCTGGCCATCGGGCTCGTAGGTGACGAACGGGATGGGACTGTCGTCCGAGCGGAAGGGGGTGCCGGTCAGCGAGAGCCGACGCTCGGCGTCGTCGAACGCCTCACGGATGCCGTCGCCCCAGCTCTTGGCGTCCCCGCCGTGGTGGATCTCGTCGAGGATCACCAGTGTTCGGCGGGATGCGGTCCGTTCGCGGTGTTTGAAGGGGTGCGAGGCCACCTGGGCGTAGGTGACCACCACGCCGTGGAATTCCGGCGCCAGTGCCCCCGAGGAATTGGAGTACTCGGGATCGAGCGCGATCCCCGCCCTCGCGGCGGCCTCGGCCCACTGGAATTTGAGGTGCTCGGTGGGGGCGACGACCGTGATCGCGTCGACCGTCCGGTCGGCCAGGAGCTCGGTGGCCACGCGCAGACCGAACGTCGTCTTACCGGCGCCGGGGGTGGCCACGGCGAGGAAGTCCTTCGGCCGTGCCATGAGGTACTTGCGAAGGGCGGTCCGCTGCCATGCGCGCAGTGGTGCGCCGGTGGCCGTCGCGGTGGCGGGATCTGCGGTCTGCTCCTCGGTGCCCGGGACCGCGCCGGGATCACTCACCAGGCTTCAGGGTCTCGTAGACGCGCTTGCACTCGGGGCAGACCGGAGAACCCGGCTTGGCGGACCGGGTGACCGGGAACACCTCGCCACACAGGGCGATCACGTAGGAGCCCATGACCGCGCTCTCGGCGATCTTGCTCTTGTCCACGTAGTGGAAGAACTTGGGCGCGTCGTCCTGCGTCTCCTCGGTCGTGGTGACCTCGGGACGCTCGAGTGTCTTGGTCCGGGTGGTGCTCACCCCCTCATGATGCCGCACGCCACGGCCGCGGCGCCAACGCCGGAGTACCTTGGGGCCATGGCACCCGACTCCCGTCGCACGCGGTCCGAGGATCGGGACGGTTCCGCGAGGCCCGTTCTGATCACCGCCGCGCGTGAGTCCTACCGGGACGAGCTCGCGGCGCGGAAGAAACGGTATTTCCTCCTGATGTCCGTCCGGATCCCGGCGTTGCTCCTGGCCGCGGGTTCTCTGGCTCTGTGGAACAACCCGTGGATCGCACTGGCCATCGTCGCGGGGTCCATCCCGATCCCGTGGATCGCCGTGCTCAGCGCCAATGACAGGCCGCCGCTTCCCAAGGGGCAGGCACGTCTCTACACCGCAGGCGCACTGTCCGCGAACACACCGTCCGTCGTGCCGCCGGGGCTCTCGGGCATCTCCTCGCGTCCCACTCTCTCCCTGCAGGGCCCGGTGGGCGAGGACCCGGGACCCGAATGTTCAGAACACGGGCACGGTCCCGGCAACGGGACCCCGGACGGCCCCGGCTCCCCCGGCCGTGCCGACGGCCCCGGCGAGAGCGACGACGCGCGGTGACCCCTGCAGTCCCCACGCTGACCCGGCTCGCACCGCTTCTGGCGGAGGCCTTCCGCCGCCACCGCTTCACGGTTCCCGGGTTGGAGGATGCCCTGGGGCCGGCGGCGATCGCAGCCCTCGCGCGCTCCGATTCGGCATCCGTCCGGAGACACGCCCGCTCAGCCGGGCCGACCGGGACGCTGGTCCGGTTGTTCGTCCTGAACGACGCGGTCCCCGAGAGCGAGATCGTCCGGGTCCTGCCCGGGGTGGACATCGAGGACGGGATCGACGCCGGGTTGTGGACGCGCCCGTCCGCGCCCGGAGGAAGCCTTCGTGCACTCCTCGACCTCCGCCCGGTGGACACGGGCCACGGCACTCGATGGGTGTTCGCCGACATAGACGGGTCGATGGTGCACTCCTCGACGAGGTCCGATCACGTTCTCGGAGTGGGGCAGGCCACGCTGTCCCTCCTGAAGATCACCCCCACCTCGCGGGTGGATTCGGTTCTCGATCTGGGCACCGGTTGCGGCATCCAGATGGTGCACGCCCTCGAGACCGCGGCCACGGCGACGGGAACCGACATCACCCCGCGGTGCCTGGCGTTGGCCGCCGCCACGCTCGCGATCAACGGGCTGGACGGGGAACTGCTGTCCGGCCCCTGGTTCGAGCCCGTGGCCGACCGCCGATTCGACCGCGTCGTCGCCAACCCGCCGTTCGTGGTGGGCCCCGCGGATCCCGGGCACTCGTACCGGGAATCCGGCCTCGCCCTCGACGGTGCGAGTCAGACGGTCGTCTCCGGGGTCGACGGCCACCTGACCGAGAACGGCACCGCGGTCATCCTCGCCTCGTGGGTGGAGCGTCGGCACACCGACTGGAGGACCCACGTGGCGTCGTGGATCCCCTCGGAGGGCGTGGAGGCCTGGGTGCTGCGTCGCGACCGCTCGGACCCCGAGCTCTACGTGTGGACATGGCTCACCGACGAGGGCATGGATCCGCGGGACGAGTCCACCGCCCTCGCCGCGGAGACCTGGCTCGACCATCTCGGCGACCACGAGGTCGACGGGGTCGGGTTCGGGTACGTCTACCTACGGCGGATCGACGGCGCCTCGTCCGTGCTCTGCGAGGACCTGACCCACCCCTTCGACGAGGGGCTCGGCGACGAGGCCGAGGCCTACTTCGCGCGGTCGGCGTGGCTGCGGTCGGCCACGAACCAGCAGGGCGGGCAGGCGCGGGCTCTGGACACGACCGTGTTCACGGTCTCCCCCGACGTGCATCTCCACTCCTCGGAGAGCCTGGCGCCGGACCCCGATCCCCCGGGAGAAGAGGATCCCGATTCCGAGGCGCGGACCGGATCGGTGATCGTCGAACGCGTCACCGGCGCGCGCTGGCGCCACGAGATCGATCCCCTGACCGCCACCGTCCTCCGGGGTGCACGGATGGGCGCGCTGCCCCTCGAGGATCTGGTGGTCCTGGCCGCCGCCGGGGCGGGCGAGGACCCGGCGACACTGGCGGACCCCGTGCGCAGGGTCGTGGCCGACCTGTTCCTCCACGGTGTCGTGGTCCCCGCCGGGGTTCCCGGAATGCTCCCGCCCGG
>NZ_JAALDV010000232.1:0-1560 GCF_014145045.1 Dietzia sp. DQ12-76 | reverse complement strand
CGAGACGGACGTCTCCACGATGGTCCGCAAGATCGCCGAGTTGCGCATCCTGCGGGGCCGGTCGGGCGCGGACGACGACGGTGCACTCCGGGACGATGCGGTCCGGGACGGTGCGGTCGAGGTGGGCGCGGTCGAGGTCGGCGCGCCCGTCCTGGTGGTCAGCCAGTTCACCCTCATGGGGTCGACGACCAAGGGGCGCAGGCCGTCGTGGTCCCGCGCCGCCCCTGGCGAGCAGGCCGAAGCGGCCGTCGACGCGGTGGTCCGCGGTCTCCGGGACCGCGGTCTCGAGGTCACGACCGGCAAGTTCGGCGCGATGATGCAGGTCAGTTCTGTCAATGACGGCCCGTTCACCGTCCTCGTCGACACCTCGGGTTCCCGCGCCTCGTGACGGGCGTCATCATCGCGGGAACATTCCCGGCGGCCCCGCCGTTGTAGCAGTACGTGACCGTGACCCGGCCACGCGCCCGTTCCGTCCATCAGCAACCGACCGCCGGCTCTGATCCCCCGGACCGGCAGGAGGAGGAGACATGACGTCAGCCACCACCCGATCGGATCGTCGGACGGAGGCGGAGTCGGAAGGCCAGAGCCCCAGCGCGGACCTCGTCCGCGTCTACCTCAACGGGATCGGCAAGACCGCCCTCCTCAACGCGGAGGACGAGGTCGAGCTCTCCAAGCGTATCGAGGCCGGTCTGTACGCCTCCCACCTCCTGGCCACCAAGAAGCGGATCGGCCCCACCAAGAAGGCGGACCTCAAGGTGATCGTCGCCGAGGGGGAGGCGGCCCGTGCACACCTGCTCGAGGCCAACCTCCGACTGGTGGTCTCCCTGGCCAAGCGCTACACCGGTCGCGGGATGCCACTGCTCGATCTCATCCAGGAGGGCAACCTCGGACTGATCCGAGCCATGGAGAAGTTCGACTACGCCAAGGGGTTCAAGTTCTCGACCTACGCCACGTGGTGGATTCGCCAGGCGATCACCCGGGGCATGGCCGACCAGTCCCGCACCATCAGGCTCCCCGTGCACCTGGTGGAGCAGGTCAACAAGCTCGCCCGCATCAAGCGGGAGTTGCACCAGCAGCTCGGACGCGAGGCGACCCTGGATGAGCTGGCGGAGGAGTCGGGAATCCCCGCGCACAAGATCGAGGAGCTGCTCGATCACTCCCGGGACCCGGTGAGCCTGGACATGCCGGTCGGCGCCGACGAGGAGGCGCCCCTGGGCGACTTCATCGAGGACGCCGAGGCCACCAGCGCCGAGAACACGGTCGTGACCAACGTGATGCACTCGGACGTGCGCGCGGTGCTGTCCACGCTCGAGGAGCGCGAGCAGCAGGTCATCACCCTGCGCTTCGGGCTCGACGACGGCCAGCCGCGTACTCTCGACCAGATCGGGAAGCGTTTCGGTCTGTCGCGAGAGCGTGTCCGTCAGATCGAGCGTGAGGTCATGGCGAAGCTCCGGGAGGGGCGCCGCGCCGACAAGCTCCGTTCCTACGCGGTCTGAGGGACGGACGGGCCGCACGGGCGCAGGACGCAGCCCCGGCTCCCCGAGGCGGGTTCACCCCGCC
>NZ_JAALDV010000231.1:0-1568 GCF_014145045.1 Dietzia sp. DQ12-76 | reverse complement strand
GTGTGCGGCTGCAGTTGTTGCGCGCGTGTGCGGAAAGTCGGGTGGGCGCGCCCGGTCAGGCCCCGGCCGCGGAGTCGGCGTCGACCGCCAGTCGCTCTTCGGCAGGCGAGTTCGCCTCAGCCCCGTTCTCCTCGGCCCCGTTCTCCTCGGCCGCCCCGTTCCCCTTTCCGATCGCGGTGTGCAGTCGCGCGCGGCGGGGCGAGTCGTCGGTGCCCAGCAGGAGGTCGATGGTCAACCCCAGCCTGCTGTTGACGTCTGCGGCCGAGGACCTCCTGGTGAGCCACGAGACGAGGTTGGACATCCACACGTCGGAGACCACGCGGGCGATCGAGAGCTGGACCTCGTCCGGCTCACCCTGGGCCATGGCCCGGGCGATGATCCGGTCCATGTAGAAGCCCACCTCCTCGACCTCGTTGGCCACCGAGGCATCGGCGAACATGAACGCCCGGGTCATGGCCTCGGTGAGGTTGGGATCGCGCTGCATGGACTTGGTGATCATGTCCACCACGACCTTCATGCGCTCCTGGGCGGTGTCCCCGGGCGGTGCCGAACGTTCCGTGCGCTGGTCCAGCCTGCGGAACTCACGGGCCAGAGCCGAGACCAGGAGGTGCACCTTGGAGGGGAAGTAGCGGTAGAGCGTGCCCACGGCGACCTCGGCCTTCTCGGCCACGGCCCGCATCTGCACCGCCTCGTACCCACCCTTGGCCGCCAGGGCCAAGGTGGCGTCGAGGATGCGGCGACGCCGCTCCCGCTGCGACGAGGTGCTGGGCTCGTCACCACGGGACGCGGGATCGGACGCGGCTGGACCGGAACCGGTCTCGGTCGAGCTCTTGGTCATGAGGCGAGCCTCCTGGGCTGGCGACGGCCGATCGGGGGCCGGGTGCGGTCATCACGTCCTGCTGGTGCATTCTAGGACACGGTTGTTAGAACACGTTCTATTATGGGGGAGTGCGCCGGTCCTCGGACCCGCGCCGGTTCGAACCCCGTCGCGACGAGGAGCCACCGTGAGCATCGCCACCACCCCGGATCAGATCGAGATCCAGAACTCGATCAGGTCCTGGGCCAAGTCCGTCGATCCCGTGGACACAGTACGCGCACAGGAGACCGACCCGGACGCGTGGAAGGCACTTTGGGCCCAGTTGGCCGAACTGGGGATCTTCGGCGTCGCCGTCGCCGAGGA
The DNA here is from genome assembly GCF_014145045.1 of Dietzia sp. DQ12-76. NCBI lineage: Bacteria > Bacillati > Actinomycetota > Actinomycetes > Mycobacteriales > Dietziaceae > Dietzia > Dietzia sp. DQ12-76. The sequence continues at coordinate 388 of NZ_JAALDV010000231.1, read as the reverse complement.
GTACGGCGGGGCCGGGGCCGAGATCATCGACCTGGCCTGCATGCTCGAGGAGGCCACGGCCCGGATGGCCCCCGGCCCGATCCTGTCGACCGCCGTCGCGGGCGTGCTGGTCTCGCGCGCCGGGGGCGCGGTCGCCTCCGCCCTCGGTGAGACCATCGCCGACGGCGGGCTGCCGGTGGGCGTCTGCCTGGGCCACGGCGCGGCGACCCTTGCGGGCTCGACCACTGGGGACACCACCACCGCGGGCTCGACCACGGTGACGGGTGATCCGGGTGTCGCCTACGGCGGGACCACGGGCGGCGGCATCCTCCTGGCGGTCGAGGTCGACGGACAGACCCGGTGGGCGCTGCTCGACGGGGACACCGAGGGTCTCACCGTGACCGCCGCA
>NZ_JAALDV010000230.1:0-3713 GCF_014145045.1 Dietzia sp. DQ12-76 | reverse complement strand
ATGACCAGCCGTCGACCCCACCCGGACAGTCGCCCGGCGGCCGACCCCGCGGCGGCCCCGCCTCCGGATGCCGTCGCGCTGAGGACCGGGTCGTCCCCCGTGACCTCCGGCCTCGCGCGCGTCATGGACGATCTGGTGCGCATCCCGGGCACACGGTATCGGGTGGGGCTGGACCCGGTGATCGGCCTGGTACCCGTCGTCGGGGACGCGCTGGGGACCGTTGTCGCGGCAGCGGTGTTGGCGGAGGCGATACGCAACCGGGTCCCCGTCCACATCCTGTTCCGCATGGGCTGGAACTACCTCGTCGACGCCGTGCTCGGCGTGATCCCCTTCGTGGGTGACGTGGCGGACGCCGCCCACAAGGCCACGTCCAAGAACCTGCGACTGGTCGACCGGACCATCGCCGAGGGCAGACGCGTGGACACCGACGCCCGCGGGTACCTGCTCCGGGCGGTAGGCGCGGTGGGGCTGATGCTGTTGGTGCTGCTCGGCATGGCGGGTCTTGCGCTGTGGGGCCTGCTCAGGCTGATCGGCCTGTTCTGACCCGCCCCGAGACCGGCCCCGTCCCGCGTCCGGGCCCGCGAGCTAGACGGAGGTGACCGGCAGGAGACGCCGCACCACGTCGTCCAGCGTGAGGACCCCTCTGACCTCGGAGACGTGGGTGCCCGGGTGGCCACCGGACTGTTCGACGACGACGAGGTGGGCCCGCGCCTCGCGCATCCGGCGGAACGCCTCGGCCACCGACAGGTCGTGCTCGAGCGACAGGCTCGGCCGCATGAGCTCCCGTGCGGTGGCCCCCGACTGGATGTTGATCGCATCACGCGCGTGCACCACACCCACCGCGGTCTCCCCGTCCAGCACCAGCAGCCGGAGATGACCGGTGCGGCGCGCGGTCTCGCGGATGTCCTCCGGGGAGGCGTCCACGTCGACCGAGGACATCTCATCCGGCGCGGCGGGCGCGTTGACCCCGCGATCGCCCAGCAGGTCCCCCACGGTGAGTTCCTGCAGCTCCAGGGCGCTGAGCAGCTGCCGGTGGTGGGTGTCGTCGAGCGTGCCGGCCTCACCGGAGTGGCGGACGAGCTCGCGGAGGGAGTCGGCGTCCTGGCCGGAGGCCACCTCGTCGCGGGTCTCCACCCCGATCCGGTGCAGGATCCGGTTGGCGAGGGTGTTGAGCGCCACCAGCAGCGGGCGGGTGATCCAGAGGAAGCCCCGCATCGGTATCGCCAACAGCGTGGCCGAGTACTCGGGGTGCGTGATGGACCACGACTTGGGGGCCATCTCGCCCACCACCAGGTGGAGGAAGGTCACGATGAGCAACGCCAGGACGAAGGCGATGACGTCGGCCGTCCAGTAGGGCAACCCCCAGCTCGCGAACACCGGCGTGAACCAGTGGTGGACCGCGGGTTTGGTGATGGAGCCCAGTGCCAGCGCGCACAGCGTGATCCCGAGCTGGGACCCCGCGAGCAGCAGCGTGAGCTCGGAGGCGTTGCGCAGGGCCGCCCGGGCGGCGGCGCTCGAGGCCGCCGCGTCCTCGAGGCGATGGCGTCGCGCGGAGATCAGGGAGAACTCGACGGCCACGAAGAACGCGGACGCGGAGATGAGGACGATCGTGGCGAGCACCACGACGATCGGGTTGCTGGTGAGGCCCGTTCCGGCCTCGGCGGCGAGCAGGGTGGTGGTGGGGTTCATCGCGCGGCCTCCTCGACCACGACATGCAGCTCAGCGGGAACGCGGCGTTCGATCCTGCGCACCTCGGTCCGCAGGACCCTGTCGGCGGAGATCTCCTCCAGCACGTCTGTGTCGGGGAGAGGGATGTCGACGCGGTCACCCACCTCGGGCAGGTCTCCGGTCGTCTCGATCACGAGTCCACCGAGGGTCTCGGCGTCCACCTCGGGCAGGGTGATCTCGAGCAGTCGTTCCACCTCGTCGAGATGGGTGTCACCGGCCAGGAGCCAGCCCAGTCCCTCGCTGACCGGGGTCCCGGCCGCCTGCTGGGGATCGTGCTCGTCCGCGATCTCGCCGACGATCTCCTCGGCCATGTCCTCCATGGTCACGACACCGGCGAAACCACCGTATTCGTCCACCACCACCGCCATCTCGGACTTGTGGGAACCCAGGCGGGTGGCGACCTCCGGAAGGGGCAGCGAGGTCGGCACGATGATCGGTGCCCGCATGAGGGTCGACACCGCCGTGAGGTCCGCTCGGTCGTCGTCACACACCGAGAGCAGGTCGTGGAGGTCCACGATGCCGATCACGTCGTCGGAGTCGTCGCCGACCACCGGGTAGCGGGTGTGTCCGGTGGCCATCTTGGACAGGACCTCGGTGACCGTGTCCTCCGCCCGCACCACGTCGGTGCGGCTGCGCGGGATCATGGCGTGCTCGGCGGGTTGGCCGGGGAAGTCGAGCATCCTGTCCAGCAGTCGACTCAGTTCCTCGGACAGCTCGCCGGTCTCCTCGGACTCGGCGACGATGTGCTCCAGGTCGCGAGCGGTGGCGGAGTGTTCCTTATCGTGGACCGGCTCGATGCCGACGGCCCTGAGCAGGGCCTCGGACGCCTTGTCGAACAGGCCGATGAGCCAGCCGAACAGGGCGAGGTAGATCGTGGTGGACCGGGCCAGCCAGCGTGCGACCGGCTCCGGTCGGGCGATGGCCAGGTTCTTGGGCACCAACTCGCCGAAGATCATCTGCACGACCGTCGAGAAGAGCAGCGCCAGGACCGTCCCGACCACCACTCCGATCCCCTGGGGCACGGAGGCCAGGCCGAGGAGCTCGCCGATCGAGCGACCGATGAGCGGTTCGGCGACGTACCCGACGACCAGGGTGGTGACGGTGATCCCGAGCTGGGCGCCCGAGAGCATGAAGGACGTCCGCCTGGTCACGCCGAGGACACGCGACGCGGCCGGGTCGCCCTTCTCCGCCGCGGCCCCCATCCGGGAGCGGTCGACGGCCATGAACGCGAATTCCTGGGCCACGAAGTAGCCCGTGAGTGCGGTGATGGCCAAGACCACCACCACGCCGATGAGAAGTGAGAGCGCGATGCTCATCCGGTGTTCCCCCTTCCGAGAAGGGGGCTGATAGATCGGGCCGGTGTGTCGGCTCGGCTCACTGGAGGTGCTCCTGCGCTTTCGTCGGTGACCCCGCGGGCCGATGCCCGGGTTGACAAGTCATTGTCCCGCCCAACACCGGAATTGTCGACTCTGTTCCGTGAACCGTCCAGGCGAGTGGATCAGGATCCGGCGGACCGTATCGCCCGGGAGACGGCGTCGAGCGCCATGAGGCGGACGGTGTCGACGTCGGCGGGCACCTCCCCGGTCGCCACTGCGACGAAGCCGTCTCCGTCGTACCGGGTGTGCGGCGGAGTCAGGGACCGGGAGAGGCCGTCATGGGCGCCCTGGGCGACGACGAAGCAGGCGGTCTTGTCCAGCCTCGCGTTGGTGATCACCACTCCGATGGTGGTGTGCACGCGATCGGAGGCGTAGTCGAACGGCGGCACGAGGTTCGCCACGCTGGCGAGGTCCACCTCGGTCCCCCCCGGATCGACGTCACCGTAGGCGTTCACCGCACACAGTGCCCCGACGACCAGGTCGCCCACGGTGCTCTCCGCGTAGCGGATACCGCCCGGACGGATGTTCTCGACCCCGCGCCACTGCGACGTGAACGCCCCGGTGCCCGCGCCCACCTGCCCCACCTCGACGAGCGGGCCGGTGGCCGCG
>NZ_JAALDV010000229.1:0-2760 GCF_014145045.1 Dietzia sp. DQ12-76 | reverse complement strand
CGCTCGTCGGGGAGGGCCACTGCGGCGCCGGCGCCACCGGCCGGGTGGCCTGGCTGCACTACGCGCGCCGGGCCGAGGACGTCCCGTTCCGTGACCGGATTCGTGAGCTCTCGCGCGCCGGGGTCGAGGTCCGTGTGGTCGCGACCGCAGGCTCCGACCCGTCAGCGCCCTCGGAGCCGGTGTCGGGAGGCCTGGTCGGCCACCTCACGTCGGACCACCTCGATGACGTGGCGCCGTGGCACTCCGACGCCACCATCTTCCTCTGTGGACCCGACGGCCTCGCCGACGGCCTCGCGGAGACCCTCGGCCCCGATCGCTACGCGGACGTCCTGCGTGAGCGGTTCACCGCCTCCACCGGCCCCGTTCCCGACGGCGACGGTGGCACCGTCACCCATGTCAGGAGCGGGGTGTCGGCTCACAACCCCGGCACCACCCTGCTGGAGGGCGCGGAGGCCGCGGGTCTGTCCCCGAAGCACGGGTGCAGGAGGGGCATCTGCCACACCTGCACCGCCGTCCGCGTCTCCGGCGCCACCCGCGACCTGAGGACCGGAGAGATCGACACCGAACCCGGTTGCCTGGTCCAGATCTGCGTCTCCGCGCCCGTGGGCGACGTCGAGATCGAACTCTGACCGCCCCGGTCACCCGTCACGCTCCCGGACCGACGTACCCGCACGACCCACCGGAACACCCGGAAGGAATCCCATCATGACCCTCCTGCAGATCCCCAGCTTCCGCTCCACCAAGTCGACGTCCACCAAGTCGAAGTCCGCAGCGACCACCCCCGCCGGCCCCGAGCCGATCGTCCTGTCCGCCGAGTCGGTGGAGATCATCGGACGGGAACTCGACGCCATCCGCGACCGCGTGGTGGCCGACCTCGGGACCGCCGACCGCGACTACATCCTTCGTGTCGTCCGCATGCAGCGTCGACTCGAACTCACCGGTCGTGGGCTCATGTTCCTGGGCTTCCTGCCGCCCGCATGGCTCGCGGGGGTGGCCGCGCTGAGCGCCTCCAAGATCCTCGACAACATGGAGATCGGCCACAACGTCATGCACGGCCAGTACGACTGGATGCGTGACGACATGCTCCACTCGTCCAGCTTCGAGTGGGACAACGTGTGCCCGTCCGACCAGTGGCGCCACTCGCACAACTACATGCATCACACCCACACCAACATCCTGGATCTGGACCGGGACATCGGGTACGGGATCCTGCGCATGGAGTACGAGCAGAAGTGGACCCCCCTGCGCCTCGGTAACCCCGCCTACGCGTTCGCACTCATGATGCTGTTCGAGTGGGGCGTCATGCTCCACGACCTCGAGTACGACAACGTCCTCAAGGGCAAGCGCAAGTGGTCGGACGTCAAGGGCCTGCTCGCCGGCTGGTGGGGCAAGGTCCGCGGCCAGGTCGCCAAGGACTACATCGTCCACCCCGCGCTCACCGGGCCGCTGTTCCCGCTCACCTTCGCCGGCAACCTGACCGCCAACCTCGTCCGCAACGTCTGGGCGTTCTCGGTGATCTTCTGCGGCCACTTCCCGTCCGGCGCCCAGGTGTTCACCCAGGAGGAGACCGCCGAGGAGACGCGCGGCGAGTGGTACGTGCGGCAGATGCTCGGGTCGGCCAACATCTCGGGCAGTCCGTTCATGCACCTGGCCACCGGGAACCTCTCGCACCAGATCGAGCACCACCTCTTCCCCGACCTGCCCGCCCACCGCTACCCCGAGATCGCCGAGGAGGTGCGGGCGATCTGCGAGGAGCACGGACTCCCGTACACGACCGGCCCGCTGTGGAAGCAGGTGACGAACGTGTGGGTCAAGATGTTCCGGCTGGCCCTGCCACTTCCGCCCACCCCGGCGGACACGCCGGCCGTGCTCATCGAGCGTCGGAAGGTGACACCGGCGGCCTGAGCCGGGGTACCTTCGTGGACACCACTGACGAAGGGAGCGACTCCGATGGGCGACTTCGAGCGCAACAAGGACCAGGTCCAGGCAGGTGTCCAGGCGGGGGCGTCACTCGTCGGCCGGATCGCCGTCATCATCACCGACGCGGTGGGATCCATCGCCAAGGAGATCGGCGACTTCGTCACCGACGGGATCGAGATGCGGGAGGCCGCCCGTGCCGCACGACTCGATGAGCGCAGGCGGTCACCGATGATCGATCTGGACGGCATCGAGGACGGCGAACTGCAGGGATGAGTCCCCAGGTGACCCGATGACCGTGGCCGGTGGGCTCCCCCACCGGCCACGGTGGCAGGATCGCGTGACGTGACGATCATCGCCGCCGCGGACGGCTCCGCTCTCGGAAACCCCGGCCCTGCCGGATGGGCCTGGTACATCGACGAGTCCCGATGGCGCTGCGGCGGATGGGCCAGGGGCACGAACAACCAGGGTGAACTCACCGCCGTCCTGGACCTCCTCCGCCAGACCGCGCACTCCCCCGAGCCGCTCCACATCCTGTGCGACTCGCAGTACGTCATCAACTCGGTGACCAAGTGGATGGCCGGGTGGAAGCGCAAGGGGTGGAAGAAGGCCGACGGGAAGCCGGTTCTCAACGTCCAGGTCATGAAGGCGCTCGACGAGGCCATGGCCGGCCGCGAGGTCACCTTCGAGTGGGTCAAGGGACACGCCGGGCACGAGCTCAACGAGAAGGCGGACATACTGGCCAACGGCGCTGCCAAGGCCTACGCGGCGCGGCGGGTGCCCGGAGCCGGCCCCGGATTCCCGGGAGCCCGGTCGGTCGGCGCGGGTGACGACCCGGCCGTG
>NZ_JAALDV010000228.1:0-1602 GCF_014145045.1 Dietzia sp. DQ12-76 | reverse complement strand
TGCGGCGCGCGAGCTCAGTCAGGCCGGTCCGGGATCAGCTGAGGCGCTCGAGCACCATCGCCATGCCCTGGCCACCGCCGACGCACATGGTCTCCACGCCAAACTGCTTGTCCGCCGCCTGCAGGTTGTTGATGAGCGAGGCGGTGATGCGGGCGCCGGTCATGCCGAACGGGTGGCCCAGCGCGATCGCGCCACCGTTGATGTTCAGCTTGTCCTCGTCGATCCCGAGCTCGCGGGCGGAGCCGAGCACCTGAACGGCGAAGGCCTCGTTGATCTCGAACAGATCGATGTCGGAGATCGACTTTCCTGCGATCCGCAGCGCGTTCTTGACGGCCTCGACCGGGCCCAGGCCCATGATCTCGGGGGACAGGCCCGAGACGCCGGTGGACACCACGCGCGCGAGCGGGGTGAGGCCGAGCTCCTTGGCCTTGGTGTCGCTCATGATGACGAGTGCGGCGGCGCCGTCGTTGAGCGGGCAGCAGTTGCCGGCGGCGATGGTGCCGTCGGGGCGGAACACCGGCTTGAGCTGCGAGATCTTCTCGTAGGTGGTGCCGGGCCGCGGGCCGTCGTCGGTGGAGACCACGGTGCCGTCGGGCATGGTGACCGGGGTGATCTCGTTGGCGAAGTGGCCGTTCTCGACGGCGGCGACCGCGCGGTTCTGCGACCGCACGCCCCAGTGGTCCTGCTCCTCGCGGGTGATGCCGGTGATCTGCGCGACGTTCTCCGCCGTCTGGCCCATGGGGATGTAGACGTCGGGCAACTGGTTGTTCTCACGCGGATCGGTCCACGTGGGGGCGCCGCCCTCGGCGCGGGTGCCGGTCAGGGCCTCGGCGTCGGCGAAGATCGGGTTGTGGGTGTCCGGCCAGTGGTCGGAGGTGCCCTTGGCGAAGTTGGTCACGGTCTCGACACCGGCGGAGATGAACACGTCGCCCTCGCCGGCCTTGATCGCGTGCAGTGCCATGCGGGTGGTCTGCAGCGAGGAGGAGCAGTAGCGGTTGACCGTGGTGCCGGGGACGGTGTCCAGGCCGGCGAGTACGGAGACGACGCGGCCCATGTTGAAGCCCTGCTCACCGCCCGGCAGGCCACAGCCCAGCATGAGATCGTCGATCTGGGTGGGATCGAGCGACGGCACCTTGTCCAGCGCGGCCTTGACCATCTGGGCGGTGAGGTCATCGGAGCGGATGCCCACGAGGGACCCCTTGTTTGCGCGCCCGATGGGGGAGCGGGCGTACGAGACGATCACGGCTTCCGGCATGGAAAGCTCCTTCGTTGCAGTTGAGTGCTATGTGTGGTCGGTCGGGTGACCGGGGTCCGACTGGTCCCGCGAGGGGCGGGCCAGGCGCAGGATCCGGCTCCGGCGGCGGAGGGTGTCGGCAGCCTCGCGGGCGTCGCCAGTGCTCTCTGGGTCGCCGTCCACGTCCTCATTATGCAGGTACGTGTTCTCGTCGGCGTCGTCCGCGTCCTCGTGGGTCCGGACGAAGTCGGTCAGGCGCTTGGTCAGCCTGGCCACGACCGACTCGCGCTGTGTGTGGTCCGGGTCGAGTGCGTCCGACGCGGCGGCGGTCTCCGCGTCGTCGGCGGCGCTCTCCGCGGCCTCCAGCG
>NZ_JAALDV010000227.1:0-4928 GCF_014145045.1 Dietzia sp. DQ12-76 | reverse complement strand
GGCCCCGCCGCGGCGGGGCCGTTCTCCGTTCGATCATCGGTGCGGGTGCGCGCCGGCCTGTCGGTCGGGTCACCCGGTCCGCGGGCTGGCCACCGCGGGCTCCCGGATGACGGCCGAGGCCCAGAGAGCTCCGGTCACTGCAGTGATCGCCCCGGCCAGCGTCACGTGCACCACCACCAACATCTCCGGCACCCCCAACTGATACTGGGTGATCCCCACGACTGCCTGAGCCGCGATCAGGGCGATCAGTATCAGGCAACGCCGGATGGCCGGCCCCTGGGCACGTAGTGCGAGGAGGCCGAACGCCAGGCCGATGAGCAGGCAGACGTATCCGACCATGAGTTCCGCGTGGAAGTGGACCAGCCACTGGATCGGCATCTGGAGGCGGTCCGCGGCCCCGATCCGGGCGTCACCGGCGTGGGGGCCGGCCCCGGTGACCATGGTGCCGGTCACCAGCACCCCGGCCAGGAGCACGGCGGAGAGCACGATGAGCCAGGACAGCGGTGGGGGCAGGACGCGGCGGGCGGGGGAGTCGTCGGACTCACCGACCCGGACGAACAGGATCGCCGCGAGCCAGGCCAGGATCATCGACGGCAACAGATGGAGCGCGACGGTCCACCACACCAGGCCCGCCAGGACGGTGATGCCCCCGATCACCGCCTGCGCCACGATCCCCGCGGGCATGGCGAGGGCGAGCCAGATGAGCTCGCTGCGTCGCCCTGCGCGGAGCAGCGCGAGCAGCAGCGCGGCGGCCACCGCGACCAACACGAAGGTGAGCAGCCTGTTGCCGAACTCGATGGCCTGGTGCAGTGCGGGGCCCGCACCGGCGACGGGGACGAAGCTGTCCTGGTTGCACCGCGGCCAGGTCTCGCAGCCCAGACCGGACGCGGTCACCCGCACGGTCACCCCGGTGGTCATGATGCCGATCTGCGCCATGACGTTGGCCAGTGCGAGGCCCTTCTGCAGCCGGACCGACGGGAGCGGCAGACGGGCCAGCGGTCCCCTCGGTCCCGGGGGATCGCTCGTGGCCGGGCTGCCGGATTTCGGGGCGCGCGAAGTCGAGGTCACGCCCCCGATTCTAGGCGTGCGCTCCGGCCGCCCCGCGATCAGGTGAAGGAGAAGTGGCGTACGGCCAGTCCAGCGCAGACCGCGGTCCACCCGGCCAGCACCACGGCCGCCAGGGCGGGGAACCCTCCGTCGATGGACGTGACCAGCGCGCTGGTCAGCGCGTACGACGGGACGACGAGGAGGACCTCGTGGAGCCAGTCGGGCAGAGTTGCCACACCGATGGCCAGGCCGGCCGCGCCTATGAGGACGAACCAGATGAGATTGGCCAGCGCCAACACGATCTCGGCACGAAGCGTGCCCCCGAGCAGCAGCCCCATCGAGGAGAAGGCCACCGATCCGAGCGCGATCATCACCGCGCCCACCGCCAGACCCGCGACCCCGGGGCGCCAGCCGAGGCCGGCCGCGATCACACCGAGCAGGACGGCCTGTCCGGCGACCAGGATCATCGTGGCCAGTATCTTGCCCACGATGATGACGGCGGACGGGAGGGGGGTGCCGCCCAGCCGCTTCAGCGCACCGTAGCGACGATCGAATCCCACGGCGATGGCCTGGCCGGTGAACGCGGTACCCATGACGGAGAGGGTCAACACCGCGGTGATCGCGTAGTCGATCCTCGGCTGCGGGATCGAGCCGAACTCGATCGCGGTGAGCGCGAACAGGACCGCGACGGGAATCACGAGGGCGACCAGGAGTTGCTCGCCGTTGCGCAGGAAGAGCGTCAACTCCATGCGGGTCTGCGACGCCGCCATCCGGGGGAGGGTGGCGGGAGCGGACGGCCGGGCGAACGTCCCCGGCGCGAAGCGGTTGGTCCCGGTGGGGGTGTCGGTCATCGCAGGTCCCGTCCGGTCAGGTCGAGGAAGACCTCTTCGAGGCTTCTGGAGCGGGTGGCCAGGGAGGTGAGTTGGACTCCGGAGTCCTCCAGTGCCGCGCACAGGCTGGTCATGAGTGCGGGGGACACCGGGCCGTGGACCTCGAGGATCCCGGCCGCGGCGCCCGCGGTCACCGTGTGGTCCGGTCCGAGGGCGCGGCTCAGCAGCGTCGGCGAGGCCTCGCCGTCGACGACCAGGGTCACGCCCTCTGACGTCCCCGCCCTGGCGAGTTCGGTCGGCGTCCCGGCAGCCACTCGGCGACCGTGGTCGATGATCACCACCTCGTCGGCCAGGGCGGCGGCCTCGTCCATGAGGTGTGTGGTCAGCAGGACGGCCGCACCGTCCCGACGCAGTGCCCGGACCAGGTCCCACACCGCCCGCCGGGACTGGGCGTCGAGTCCGGCGGTGGGCTCGTCGAGGAACACCAGTTCGGGTCGGCCGATCACCGCGATGGCGAGTGAGAGCCGCTGTTGCTGGCCACCGGACAGGCGCCGGTATGGGGTGGTGAGGTGATCGCTGAGTCCCAGCTCCTCGAGCAGCCAGTCCGGGTCGAGGGGGTCCGCGTAGTAGGAGGCGACCAGACGGACCATCTCCCCGACACGCGCGGCGGGGTAGGCCCCGCCGCCCTGGAGCATCATCCCGATCCGGCTGCGGACGCGCTGGCGATCGGAGACGGGGTCGAGGCCCAGCACACGGAGGGTTCCACCGTCCGGCCGCAGGAACCCTTCGCAGACCTCGACCGTGGTGGTCTTGCCGGCTCCGTTGGGACCGAGGAGCGCCATCACCTCGCCGCGGCCGAGCCGCAGGTCCAGTCCCGCCACGGCGGTGGTCTGTCCGAACCTCTTGACGAGTCCCTCGACGAGTAGCGCGGGGGAGTCGGTGGGTGAGGTCACGGGAGCATTCTAGGTCGCTCCGACGACCGCGAGCGCAGCAGCCCCGGCCAGCGGAACATCGCGATCAGCAGGATCGACACCGCCACCACGGTGGCCACCCATGCCTGGACGGTGACGAACGGCGGCAGGCCCGCACCCGGCGGGAGGGTGAAGCAGGCCAGCACGGCGCTGACCGCCACCACGGGAACACGGAACTCCACCCTCGACGCCCACGCCGCGAGCGGGATCAGGGCCCACAGGACGTACCAGGGCTGCACGACGGGGAAGCACAGGACGATGGCGGCCATCGACACCCCGAGTCCGCCGACCGGATCGATCCGCCCCGCGGAGACGGCGAACAGCATCCTGACGGTGACCACGCCGGCGATCACGAGCGCCGCGGTCTGCACCATCACCAGGATCTGGGCCGTGTGGTCGCCCAGCCCCAGGTACTGCCCGATCCCGCCGACGATCACTCCCAGGGCGGTGGGCGGGGAGAGCCAGCTCCGCAGCGACGTGGCCGCCCCGAGCTTGGTGATCCACCCGAGGCCGGACGAGGTGACCAGCATGGCCAGCCCGGTGGTGGCACCGCTGATCACGACCATCACCAGCGCGGCCCGCACGGTGGCGAGGGAGCCGCCACCCCACCGTCGGGCGAGCGCCATCCCGACGAAGCCCAGGGCGACGACGGTGGGAAGTTTCACCAGTGCCGACCCGGTGACAAGGACGGTCCCGACGATGAAGAGCACGGTGGTCCGTGGCCCGGACTCGAGGGAGTCCACGGCGCGCAGGGCCAGGACGAGCCCGACGGCCAGCAGTCCCATCATGAGGGACTCGGAGTGAATCCCCGACACGAGATGGAACAGGACGAGGGGATTGGCCACCGCCAACCAGAGCGCCGCCACGTCCGACACCCCGCAGTACTCGGCCAGTCGCGGGACCGCCCACCCGAGCATGAGTATCCCGACGATCGCCACCACCCGGTGCAGGATCGTTCCGGCCACCACGTCGTCCCCCGTCAGGGTGTGGATGACCTTCTGCACCCCGAGGAAGAGCGGACCGTACTGATTGGGGGTGTCCCGCCAGATGTCCGGGACGTTGACGGTCAACGCATGAGAGGTTCCCAACGCCGACACGGGGCCCAGTTCGTACGGGTCGTCGAGGGTGTTGCCGATGGCGCCCTGGGCCAGGTAGCTGTAGACGTCCTTGCTGAACATGGGCGGGGCGAGGGCGAGCGGCAGGGCCCACGAGGCGATGATGCGGTCGAGGGTGGCACGGTCGATCCGGCCGCTCAACCGTCCCCGGCGATCCCTGCCCAGGACGTACGGGGCCAGCAGCAGCCAGCAGAGTGTCACCACCACCATCCCGGTCATGACCACCGTCATGGAGGACTGCTGCAACCTGAGCCACAGCCCGATCAGGCGCTCGCCGGCGACGGGATTCTGCAGCACGGGCAGAGCGCCCGCGCCGAGGGCGCCCACCGACATGGCGACGGCGGCGGTGGTGCCGATCCTGCGGATCCGACCGAGGCGGGCCAGTTCCGCCGACGGTGGTGTCCCGGTGGATCGCTCCTCGGTGTGCAGCCGGGCCGTCACCACTCCCGCGCCGCGGACCGGGAATCTGGGTGCCACTGGCCTCAGCCTCTCTCCACGGTGGGTGCCGGAGGACTCCGCCCGGCCGCCGACGCCGGGTTCGCGGGGGTGGGAATATTTCCGTCACGAAGGTGTTGCGTAATATGACGTGGTACGTCCCCGACGGGGCGCACCGAGCATAGCCGGAAGGGAGAGTCAGTTGAGCGTGCAGCACGTCTACGAGAACGCCGCGCGACCCGACACCCGCTCGGCCGTCCGTGAACTCCTGCTGGAACGAGGGGCTCTCACCGCAGCCGAGATCGGGCAGGAGCTCGGGCTGACGGCGGCGGGCGTCCGCCGCCATCTGGATCAACTGGTCGAGTCCGGGCAGGTCGAGGCCACCCGAACCCGCCCGGCCGGCACCCGCGGACGCCCCGCCAAGGCTTTCCGGGTCACCGCGATGGGCCGCAGCTCGGCCCAGCACGGGTACGACCATCTCGCCGTGGAGGCCCTGTCCGCGCTACGGCGCGTCGGCGGGGCCACCGCCG
>NZ_JAALDV010000226.1:0-6260 GCF_014145045.1 Dietzia sp. DQ12-76 | reverse complement strand
GGTGGCGCTCGAGGGCGCCGACCCGTCGGGCGCGTCCGGTCGCGACGTCGACACCCCCGAGGACGTCCTGGCGTTGGCCGGGCGGTCGGTGGGCGAGGCCACCGCCGCCGTGATCGGGACCCCCTCCGAATGTCAACGTCCTCACGCCGCGGGTGTATCGGCAACAATGGTCCGGTGACCGCAGACGATCCCGTGCTCGAGCAACTCCCCCGACCCCGTGACCGCTACCTCAACCGAGAACTCAGCTGGCTCGATTTCAATGCCCGGGTGTTGGCCCTGGCGGGCGAGAAGGATCTGCCGCTACTCGAGAGGGCCAAGTTCCTCGCGATCTTCGCGTCGAATCTGGACGAGTTCTACATGGTGCGGGTGGCCGGCCTCAAGCGCCGCGACAAGACGGGGCTGTCGGTCAGGTCCGCCGACGGACAGACCCCGGCCGAGCAGCTCGGCCGCATCAGCGTCCGCACGCGGGAACTCTGCAACGAGCAGACCCGGTTGTTCCACGACGAGATCCGGCCGGAGCTCGAGGACCACGGAATCCGCATCCTGGCCTGGGGCGAGTTGACCTCCGACGAGCAGTTCTCGCTCGCGGAGCTGTTCCGGAACTCGATCTTCCCTGTGCTCACCCCCCTCGCCGTGGACCCCGCGCACCCCTTCCCCTACATCTCCGGGCTCAGCCTCAACCTGGCGGTGATCATCCGCGACATCGGTTCGGGTCAGGAGCACTTCGCCCGGGTCAAGATCCCCCACAACGTGCCCCGGTTCGTCAGGGTCGACCGGGGTGTCGAGGACGAGTACTCGTTCGTCCCGGCGGAGGAGATCATCGCCGCGCACCTCGGCGATCTGTTCCAGGGGATGGAGGTGGTGGAACACCACGTCTTCCGTGTGACCCGCAACGCGGACATGGAGGTCGAGGAGGATCGTGACGAGGACCTGCTGCAGGCGCTCGAGCGCGAGCTCGCCCGCCGACGCTTCGGATCCGCCGTGCGTCTGGAGATCGCGGAGGACATGACCTCCCGGATGCTCCGGATCCTGCAGCACGAACTCGATGTGGACTCGGAGGACGTGATCCGGTTCTCGGGCCTGCTCGACCTGACGGGGCTGTGGCAGCTCCACGGCCTCGATCTGCCCGACCTCAAGGACCCGGCGATGGTCCCCGCGACTCCCCCGGCGTTCGGCGAGCGTGAGACCGCCCGGAACATCTTCGCCTCCCTCCAGGAGGGAGATGTCCTGGTCGAGCACCCCTACGACTCGTTCGCCACCACGGTCCAGCGGTTCATCGAGCAGGCCGCGGCGGACGACAACGTGCTGGCGATCAAGCAGACCCTCTACCGGACCTCCGGCGACTCCCCCATCGTCAACGCGCTCGTGGACGCGGCGGCGGCCGGCAAGCAGGTGGTGGCGCTGGTCGAGATCAAGGCCCGGTTCGACGAGCAGAACAACATCCGCTGGGCACGCGAGCTCGAACAGGCCGGGGTCCACGTGGTCTACGGGCTTTTGGGACTCAAGACGCACTGCAAGACCTGCCTCGTGGTGCGCAAAGAGGGCGACCGGCTCCAGCGTTACGCCCACATCGGTACCGGGAACTACAACCCCAAGACGGCGCGGTTGTACGAGGACGTCGGGCTGTTCACCGCGGACGAGGACGTCGTGTCGGACCTGACGGACCTGTTCAACCACCTCACCGGGTTCTCCAACGTGTCCAAGTACCGGCGGCTGCTCGTCGCGCCCGAGGGCATCCGTTCGGGGATCATCGAGAGGATCGACCGGGAGATCGGCTTCGCCGCCGAAGGACGAGAGGCGGGCATCCGGCTCAAGGCCAACGCACTGGTCGACGAACAGATCATCGACGCCCTCTACCGTGCCTCACAGGCGGGCGTGCAGGTGGACATCGTGGTCCGCGGGATCTGCGCTCTGCGCGCCGGCGTTCCCGGGCTCAGCGAGAACATCCACGTCCGATCGATCCTCGGCCGCTTCCTCGAGCACTCGCGGATCCTGAACTTCCGAGGGGCCGACGAGGTGCTCATCGGCAGCGCCGACATGATGCACCGGAACCTCGACCGCCGCGTCGAGGTGATGACCACCGTCACCGACCCCCGGCTCAAGGTGCAGATCCACCGCATCCTCGATTCCGCGTTGGACCCGGCCACCCGCAGCTTCCACCTGCGGCCCGACGCCACCTGGGCACGGATGCCCGACCCCGGGGACCGGTCCGACTCGGTCGACCACCAGGAGCGCATGGCCTCCGTGCACGCGGGGTTCCGGGACCGATGAGCAGGAAGTCGACCAGTGGCGACCGCGTCAGGGTCGTCCCCGCTGCGGGAGCGGTCCTCTACCGCATGGAGAACGGGGAGGCCCGCTGCGCCGTGGTCCACCGTCCCCGGTACGACGACTGGTCGCTGCCCAAGGGGAAGGTCGATCCCGGCGAATCGCTGCCGGTGACGGCGGTGCGGGAGATCGAGGAGGAGACGGGCCACACCGCCGTCCTCGAATCGAGGATCGGGACCACCGCGTACCCCCTCAAGGAGAACACCAGAAAGGAGGTCACCTACTGGTCCGCTCGGGCGACCGGGGGTGACTTCGAGCCGAATTCCGAGGTCGACGAGATCAGGTGGCTTCCGGTGGAGGAGGCCAGGGATGTGGTCTCGTACGGCCTGGACCGGAAGATCCTCGGCCGCTTCTCCGCGGCCCGGCCGGTGGACTCGGTGCTCCTGCTGGTCCGACACGCCAAGGCGGGGAGCCGCTCCGAGTGGAGTGGGGACGACTCCGCGCGTCCACTCGACAAGACCGGACGGACCCAGGCCGAGCTCCTGGCACCGATGCTCAGAGCGTTCGGTGTCCGTAGGCTGTACAGCGCTCCGCGGGTGCGCTGCGAGCAGACGGTGGGCCCCCTCGCCGACGAGCTGCGGGTCGGGGTACGCCTCGAGCCGGCTCTGAGCGACGAGGCCTACCTCGACGACCCCGTCGCCGCCCGCACCAGACTGATCGAGATCGCCGACGGCGACGGTGTCGCGGCGGTGAGCTCGCAGGGGACGGCCATACCCGGGCTGATCGGGGACCTGTCCCGGCTGGCCGGGCTCGACGTGCCCGACACCTCCACCAAGAAGTCCGGGACATGGGGGCTGGGGTTCGCGGACGGGAGGCTGACGTTCGCCGACTACTACCCGAGCCCGCTCCCCGCGAGGTGAGGCGGCCGCTCAGCCGACCTTGTCGCGGTGGTTCACGCCGTTCTTACCGACTCCGCCGAAGGACTGGTGCGAGCTCGTGCGCTTAGCCGCGAGGCGGCCCTCGGGGAGCGTCTCGGAGCCCTGCACGACGGACTTGAAGTACTGGCCGGGACGGAACGCCGGCGAGTAGGTGGGCGGCACCGGGATGGACTCCCCGGTGTGCGGGTTGCGCGCGACCCTGGCCGCACGTGCGCGCTTCTCGAAGATGCCGAATCCCATGATGGTGATCGACTCACCCGCCGCCACCGCCCGCACGATGATGTCGAGAGTGTTCTCCAACGCCTCTGTGGCGAGCTGGTGGTCTCCGTCCATCCGTTCCGCCAGCTCGGCGATCAGATCGGCCTTGTTCACGGGTGTCCCCCTAGAGATGAGTACGCCGACGCGGCAGAGAACCGCGCCACATGAAGATAAGCATACTCACACGTTGCCGTCTCGGGGGTCATTCCGGACGAGCCTCCGTGATCCGCCGGTCACCCCCGGCCGGGCACGGTGGTGACCGGCTTGAACGACGGTCGACGCGTCTCGAACTCGGCGATCGCCTCCGCTTTCCGTAGCGTGAGACCGATGTCGTCCAGCCCCTCCATGAGACGCCACCGGGTGTAGTCGTCGATCTCGAACGGGACGGTGACCTCACCCGCGGTCACGGTCCTGGACCCGAGGTCGACGGTCAGCTCGATGCCAGGACGCTCGTCCATTATCTTCCACAACAGATCGACGTTCTGCTGCTCGACCTGCGCTGCCACCAGACCGGACTTGCCCGAGTTTCCCCGGAATATGTCGGCGAACCGCGAGGAGATGACCACGCGGAAACCGAAGTCCTTCAGTGCCCACACCGCGTGCTCGCGGGATGAACCGGTGCCGAAGTCCGGGCCCGCGACGAGCACGGAGGCCCGGTCGTACGGGGCGCGGTTGAGAACGAAGTCGGGTTCGTTCGCCCGCCAGGACGAGAAGAGTCCGTCCTCGAACCCGGTGCGTGTGACGCGCTTGAGGTACTCGGCGGGGATGATCTGGTCGGTGTCCACGTTGGACCGGTGCAGCGGGGCCCCGATGCCGGTGTGGGTGATGATCGGCTCCATGTGGATCAGGCCCCCTTCGCGGGCTCGAGATCTGCGGGCGAGGCCAGCCGCCCGACGACGGCGGTGGCCGCGGCGACCGCCGGGCTGACGAGATGGGTCCGGGCGCCCTTGCCCTGGCGACCCTCGAAGTTGCGGTTGGAGGTCGAGGCGCAGCGCTGACCCGGCTCCAGCGAGTCCGGGTTCATCCCGAGACACATCGAGCAGCCCGGTTGACGCCATTCGGCGCCGAACGCGGTGAACACCTCGTCCAGGCCCTCCCGCTCGGCCAACTGACGCACCTGCATCGATCCCGGGACGACCAGCATCCGCACGCCGTCGGCGACCTCGCGGCCCTCGATGATCTCCGCCACCGCCCTCAGGTCCTCGATGCGTCCGTTGGTGCAGGACCCCACGAAGACCACGTCCACGGGGATCTCACGCAGAGGGGTCCCGGCCTGTAGATCCATGTACTCGAGCGCGCCCTCGGCGGCGATGCGGTCGCTCTCGTCCCCGAAGGACTCCGGATGCGGGACGGAGGACCCGAGGGGCGCTCCCTGACCGGGGTTGGTCCCCCAGGTGACGAACGGGGTGAGGGCCGAGCCGTCGATCACCACCTCGGTGTCGAACACCGCGTCGTCGTCGGTCCTCAGACCGTTCCAGTACTCGACCGCGGCGTCCCACTCCTCGCCCACCGGAGCGTGTGGACGCCCCTTCAGATAGTCGTAGGTGGTCTGGTCCGGGGCGATCATCCCGGCCCTGGCGCCGGCTTCGATGCTCATGTTGCAGATGGTCATCCGCGCCTCCATCGAGAGCTTCTCGATGGCCTCTCCGCGGTACTCGATGATGTGCCCCTGTCCACCGCCGGTCCCGATCTGGGCGATCACCGCGAGGATGAGGTCCTTGGCCGAGACCCCCGGCTGCAGCTCGCCGGTGACGGTGACGGCCATGGTCCGGAACGGCCGCAGCGACAGCGTCTGGGTGGCCATGACGTGCTCGACCTCGGACGTACCGATACCCATCGCGATGGAGCCGAAGGCACCGTGCGTGGAGGTGTGGGAGTCGCCGCACACGACCGTCATGCCGGGTTGGGTCAGCCCGAGCTGGGGTCCGATGATGTGGACGATGCCCTGACCCGGGTCACCCATCGGGTACGCCCGGACGCCGAACTCCTCACAGTTGGTGCGCAGCGTCTCGATCTGGGTGCGCGAGACGCGGTCGGCGATGAGGTCGACGGCGCCACCGATGATGTCGGTCGGGACGTTGTGGTCCTCGGTCGCGAGGGTGAGATCCGGACGACGCAGACCGCGGCCCGCCAGCCGCAGTCCGTCGAAGGCCTGGGGGCTGGTGACCTCGTGGATCAGGTGGAGATCGATGTAGATGAGGTCCGGTTGTCGGGCTTCACCCTCCCCCTCGCCCCGGACCACCACGTGGTCGTCCCACACCTTCTCCGCCAGGGTTCGGCCCCGGGCGCCTCCGGACGGTGTCACACTCATCACGCCTCCAGTACCCGCCCCGGGTGACGAACCGATGGATTCTCACCATGTAGGACGCTATAGTCGAACTGTGAGACAGTATAGCGGGATCGGAGTCCTCGACAAAGCCATGACGGTGCTCCACGCGGTGGCCGAGCAACCGTGTGTCCTCGCCGACCTCTGCGAGCGCACCGGGCTCCCCCGGGCCACCGCCCACCGGCTCGCGGTGGGCCTCGAGATCCACCAGCTCCTGTCCCGGAACGACGCCGGGGTGTGGAGCCTCGGTCCCGGGCTGGCGAAACTCGCCTCCCACGCCGCGGACTCCCTGGCGGAAGCGGCGTCCAGCGTCCTGCCGCGCCTGCGCGAGGCGACGGAGGAGAGCGTCCAGGTGTATCGCCGCGACGGCGACCGGAGGATCTGCGTCGCCTCGGCCGAGCCCCCCACCGGCCTGCGGGACACCGTCCCCGTGGGGGCCGTGCTGCCCATGAGCAGGGGGTCGGGAGCGAAGG
>NZ_JAALDV010000022.1:0-7500 GCF_014145045.1 Dietzia sp. DQ12-76 | reverse complement strand
GGGCACCCCGCACTGGCCGCGAGGTTCGCGGCCGAGGTCGCCCGCGTGCACAGCGCGCCGCCCGTCGACGGTGGTCGACGGGCGGCTCGCGTCAGCTGAACCGAGCGCGTTCGGTCACATGAGGTAGCACGCCTCGGTGAACTCGAAGTCCGCCGCGGTCGGCCCCTCGTACCATTCCTCCTCCAGGACCAGACCCGTCGGGCTGCCCGCCTCGATCCGGTTGAAGATGGTCGAGCGCGACGCGTGCTCGTTGACGTCACCCGAGTAGTCACCTGCGCCCTCGGCGAACATGCCGTCGGTGTCCAACCCGGTCAGCTGGTCGGCGGTCTCGAAGACCCCGGCCCGGGTGAGGTCGTCGTTCTCGATGGCCTGCTGGAGCAGACCGCGGATGACGGTCTGGGCGGCCCATCCCAGCACGAACCAGTCGTTGGGCTCGGCCCCGATGGACTCGGCGAACTCGCGCATCTCGTTGTGACCCTCGGAGTCGTATCCCCAGGGCGCGACGGTGGCGGCGCCCCGGTACCGGGCTTCCAGCGCGGGAGCCGCCTGGCTCCCCATCAGCCCCGCGCTCCAGGTGGGCGTGGCGCCGATGAACTGGCCCTCGTACCCCTGCGCGACGGTCGCACCCACGATGGCGCCGGTCTCGATCGCGCTGGTGGCGAGCAGGACGACGTCCGGACGGTCGGCCAGGATCCGCTGGATCACCGCGGTCTGCTCGTCGGTGCCGCCGGGCGCCGTGGTGTACCGCGTGAACTCGATGTCGCGCTCCTCGGCGGCGATCTCCGCCCCGTTGGCCGCGTCGTCGCCGTAGTCACCGGGGAAGTGCACCATCCCGACGCTCGTGGCGTCGAGCTCGTCGACGGCGTAGTCGACCATGTTCATGGCCTCGGCGCAGTAGCTGGTACCGAACTCCAGCACGCCGTCCTCGAAGAGCCAGTTCGACCCCAGCGAGGCGGGGACCGCCAGGATGTTCTGCTGCCGGGTGTCATCGAGGATGCCATTGGTGTGGGCCGTGCCCAGCGAGTGCGCCAGCACCAGGATCTGATCCCTGATCTCCCGGTACTCCTGGGAGTGCGTGGTCTCGTTGTAACCGCTGTCGCGAACGTGGGTCACCATGTCGACCTCGTAGCCGTCGATGCCCCCGTTCTCGTTGACGTTCTGCCAGTAGGCCTGCGCGCCCTCGATCATCGGGGCGCCGACCGGGGAGAACGGGCCCGTCAGGTCGGTGACCGCACCCAGGTAGATGCAGCCGTTCGACTCGTCGACCGCGTTCGGGCACGGCTCGTCGGTGATCCCGGCGACCTCGGTGTCGGAGGCGTCGTCGCGACCACAGCCCGACAGGACCAGGGCGACGGCCGCCAGACCGGCCACCCCGCTGCGTAGCGTCTTGGACTTCATGATGTTCTCCTCGGTGTTCGATGTGTGGGATCAGACGTGGGTGGGGTCAGTAGGTGAAGGGGAAGCTCTTCCAATACATCCGCATCCGCAGCCATATGCCGAACAGGCCGCGTGGCTCGAACAACAGGAACGCGACGATGAGGCCGCCGTACAGGATCGCCTCGACCTCGTAGATGTTCGGGCTGACGTTGGGCGCCGTGGAGATGTAGGGGACGAAGTGCGCCATCTCGGAGGAGATCCGGGGCAGCGACGCGATCAGCAGGGCGCCCATGATCGTGCCGGAGATCGTCGCGGCGCCGCCGATGAAGACGATCGCGACGAACTGGATCGACATGATCAGCCCGAACTGCTCCGGACCGAAGTGCCGGTTCGCGACGAACAGCAGCGACCCGCACACACCCGCGTAGAAGGACGAGACCGTGAACGCGATGAGCTTGTAACGGGCCAGGTCGACACCCATGACGCCAGCCGCGATGTCACGGTCGCGGATGGCTCCGAAGGCGCGGCCGACCCGTGAACGCGCGATGTTCCGGGCCGCGAGCGCCCCGATCAACAGCAGCGCGAGGAAGAACCAGTACAACTTCTGGTCCGAGGTGAACGCGCTATCGAGGGTGAGGTCGTCCCCGAACAGGATCGGCCGGGGGGCCTCGCGACCGACTCCCTGGCCACCGGTGACACTCCCCCGCTCGGTGAAGATGTAAGTGCCGAGGAAGACCAGGCCCAACGTCACCACCGCGAGGTACAGCCCCCGCAACCTGGTGGCCAGCGGCGCCACGATCACCCCGCAGAGCGCGGCCATCGCACCGGCGGCGAGGATCCACGCCGGGATGAAGGTGATCCCCAGGCCCAGCGCACGCCCCTCGGGATCGCCGGCCACCACCGAGGCGGTGTACGCGCCGACCCCCACGAAGAAGGCGTGACCGAGGGAGATCTGCCCCGCGTAACCGGTGATCAGGTTGAGCCCGATCCCGCCGATCGCCAGGACCAGCCCGAGCCCGAGGATCCGCAGCACGTCGTCGCTGACGTTGAGCGGCAGCAGGACGGCGAGGACGACGAGCACGGCGGCGCCCAGCGCCTTGGCCCGCGTGTTGAACAGCGCCTGCTCCTGCCGGTAGCTGGAGTAGAGCTCCGGCCGCCCGCGGGGACCGCCGAAGAAGCCGGCCCGTCGCCCGGTCGCGGTCCGCGGCGTCGGGGATCCCCCCGACGGTTCCGCCGCCGATACGAGTGTGCTCATACCCGTTCCACCTCCTTGGTGCCGAACAATCCGTGGGGTCTGACCAGCAGCACGGCCAGCATGATGATCCAGGGCATCAGCGGACCCAGGTTCGTGGTGAGTTCGGGCATGACGCCGCTGCCGTCGAACCACTGGTTGTGGTAGGTCGAGACCATGGCCTGGGCTATGCCGATGGTCAGGCCGCCGATGATCGCGCCGCCTATCGAGTCGAACCCGCCGATGACGATCGCGGGCAACGCGATGAGAGCCACGAGCCACAAGGTGTTGCCGATCGGGCCGCCCGTCGCGGCGAAGATCCCCGCGAGTGCCGCCAGGGCCCCGGCCATCGCCCAGGACAGCGCGAAGATCGCACTGGCGCTGACGCCCTGGGCCATCGCCGCCTCCTGGTCGGAGGCGACCGCACGCATCGCCAGGCCCACCGAGGAGTACCGGAAGAACAACAGCAGGGCGACGACGATCACGGCGGCGGTGACGAACGCCGCCACGTGCCGGTGCTGGACGATGACCCCGCCGATCACCGAGACGTCGGTCCCCCACGGGTCCCCGACCGAGCGCGGTTGGGTGCCGAGGAACATCCCGGCGACGGTTCGGATGACGATGTCCAACCCCACGGTGATGATCGCCACGATGAACACCGCCTTGCCGACCATCGGGCGAATCGCGGCCCGCTCGACCAGAAGGGCGATGACACCGATGGCGATCACCCCGAGGATCGCCCCGACGTAGAACCCCATCACCGGCGCGAGGAAGCTGACGATGATCGCCCCGGACATGAGGAACGCGGGCTGCGCGAAACTGATGACGCCGGTGGCCTTGAAGATCATGACGAAGCCGATCGCGACGAGTGCGTAGATGGCACCCGACCCCAGACCGACGCTCAGGGCACTGAGGAACTGGGTCATCGTGCCCCCTCGTAGAGCTCGTCGACGAGATCCGCGAACATCCCCGTCACCGCCGACCGCTTGACCTTCTGGGTGGCGGTGAGCTCGCCCTCGTCGTGGTCGAGCTCCTTGGGCAGCAGCGCGAATGCCTTGACCTGCTCCACGGCGTTGAACCTCTCGTTGGTGGCGTCGACGACCCCCTGTACCAGCTCGCGGACCTCGGGTTTCTCCGTCAGGTCCCGGTAGGTTGTGTAGGCGATCCGTTTGCGGGTGGCCCAGTCACCGACTGTGTCGAGCTCGATCCCGATGAGGGCGGTGAGGTACCTGCGACCGTCGCCTATCACGAGGGCCTCCTTGATGTAGGGGGACACCTTGAGGGCGTTCTCGACCTCGGACGGCGAGACGTTCTTGCCGCCGGCGGTGATGATGATGTCCTTCATCCGGTCGGTGATCTTGACGTGGGTCCCGTCGACCCACTCGCCCACGTCCCCGGTGTGCAGCCAGCCCTCGGCGTCGATGGTCTCGGCCGTCTTCTCGGGGTTTCGCCAGTACCCGGCGAACACCGCCGGGCTGCGGACCAGGATCTCGCCCGTCCTCTCGTCGATCTTGAGTTCGGTGCCCTCGTGGGGTTCACCGACGGTCCCGAGCTTGACCCGTCCGGGCTTGTTCGTGGTGGCGATCGCCGAGTTCTCCGTCATCCCGTAGAGCTCGTGCATCGGGACGCCGATCCCCATGAAGAACTTGAGGACCTCCGGGGCGATCGGTGCCGCTCCGGAGACCGCGTGCCGTGCGTACCGCAGGCCCGTCCGGACCCGCAGAGCCCGATACATGCAGATCCACCCCAGCCCGTACCAGGCTCGGCTGGCCGGGGTGTGCCGTCCGCCGTTCGAGACCAGCGCGTCGCCGATCCGCTCGGCGCGCGCCAGCCAGAAACCCGACCACTTCCGCTTGAGCCAGGTGGCGTCCTCCAGACGGATCTGGGCCGAGGCCAGGAGCTTCTCCCAGATCCGCGGCACGCCCATCACCAGGGTGGGCTGCACCTCCTGGAGGTTCTGGGGCACGGTGTCGATGGATTCGGCGAAGGTCACCTGGAGTCGGCTCGCGCAGCTCATCCACGTGGTGAAGAAGCGCTCGGCGACGTGCGACAGCGGGAGATAGGTCAGCACGTAATCGGAGGGCCCCGGGGGCGGATCGGAGGTCCCCCCGCGGGTCATGACGGTGTCGATCGCGAACTCGACGTTGGACGTGGTGAGCATGGCGCCCTTGGGTGGGCCGGTCGACCCGGAGGTGTAGACGAGGGTGATCAGATCGTCAGGCCGTGCCTGCTCCATCCGTCTGACCACCGCCTCCGGGTCCTTCAGACGGTGCTCGCGCCCGAGCGCCAGGAAGTCGTCCCAGTGGATGAGGCGCTCGTCGTCGTAGTGTCCCCGGATCCCGCGCGGTTCCAGGTACACGATGTGGGTGAGGTCGGGGCACTGCTCGGAGACCGCCAGGGCCTTGTCCACCTGCTCCTGGTCCTCGGCCACGAGCAGCTTCACCTGGCTGTTCTCCAGCAGGTACCCGACCTCGGCGGCCGGGTTGGTCGGATAGACGCCCACACTGACGCCCCGGACGGCCACGGTCGCGATATCGCAGATCAGCCACTCGGGCCGGTTCTCGCTGTGGATCGCGACTCGGTCCTGGGTGTCGATCCCGAGCGCGATCAGCGCGTGCGCGACGTCCTGGATCTGGTCCCAGTACTGGGCCCAGGTCGTCGGCTGCCAGACACCCCGTGACTTCCTCCGCAGTGCCACGTCCCCGGGGTGGGCGGCGGCGTTGTCCCGGACCCGCGTGGCCAGAGTGGTGGTGCTCATCAGCTCCCCCCTCCGTCCGCGGGCACCGCGGCCTGGCCGCCCAGATAGGCCTCCACCACCGCCGGGTGGCTCTGGACCTCCGCGGGGGTGCCGAGGGCCAGCGGGGCACCGAAGTCGATGGCCAGCACGCGGTCCGCGATGTCCATCACCAGGCTCATGTCGTGCTCGACGAGGATCATGGGGGTCTTGAACTCCTGTCGGATCGAGAGCAGGAAGCGCGCGGTGTCCTCGGTCTCCTCGAGGTTCATCCCGGCCACGGGTTCGTCCAACAGGAGGATCTCCGGCTCCATCGCCAGCGCCCGCCCGAGCTCGATGCGCTTCTGGATGCCGTAGGGCAGCAGGCCCACCGGGAGCTTGCGCCACGCCTGCAGTTCCAGCAGGTCGATGATCTCCTCGACCGCGGCGCGGTTCAGTTCCTCCTGGCGCCTGGCCGGCCCCACCCAGGCGATCGCGGCGAGTGTGCCGTAGCGGAACTTCACGTGGCGACCCAGCATGAGGTTGTCGACCAACGTCAGGTTGGCGAACAACTCGACGTTCTGGAAGGTCCGGGCGACCCCCAGACGGGCGATCTTGTGCGGACGCATCCCCAGGAGCTGTTGACCCTTGAGCTTCACCGACCCCTGCTGCGGCCGGTACACCCCCGAGAGCACGTTGAAGATGCTGGTCTTCCCGGCGCCGTTGGGGCCGATGATCGCGAAGAGCTCGTCCGGGTTGACGGTGAAGTCGACGCCGTCGATCGCCTTGAGGTTCCCGAAGGCCAAACTCACCTGCGAGAACTCGACGACCGGGCTGGTCGTAGACGGGTTCGTCATGATGCCCACCTCTTGCGCCGGCGGTACTGTTTGACGTTGCGATAGGACTTCGTCCCGTCGGAGTCCGAGCGCGCGCCCAGGTAGAACTCGCGGATGTCGTCGTTGTCGAGCAGGTCCGCCGCGGGCCCGTCCATGACCACGCGGCCGGTCTCCACCACGTACCCGTGCCTGGCGATCGACAGCGCCATCGCCGCGTTCTGCTCGACCAGCAGCACCCCGGTCCCCTGCGAGTTGATCTCCACGATGATGTCCCGGATCTGCTCCACCATCTTGGGCGCCAGGCCCAGGCTCGGTTCGTCCAGCAGGAGGAATCGCGGTGCGGACATGAGCGCCCGGCCGATCGCCAGCATCTGCTGCTCGCCGCCGGACAGGTAGCCGGCGACTCGCGACCTGCGCTCGTGGAGGACGGGGAAGAGCCCGTAGACGCGATCGAGGCCCTCGCGGAGGTGGCGGCGCGTGACGTGCGCGCCGATGCGCAAGTTCTCCTCGACCGAGAACTCCTTGAAGATCCGTCGCCCCTCGAGGACGTGCTTGACGCCGTGTCGCGCGATCGCGGGTGCGCTCAGCGAACCGATGTCCTCCCCGTCGAGGGTGACCGACCCCTTGGTGATGGCCCCGTTGTGGACATCGAGTAGTCCGGAGAGGCTGCGCAGCAGCGTCGACTTGCCGGCTCCGTTCGCGCCCAGCAGCGCGACGATGTGGCCGTCCGGCACGTCGAAACTCGCACCTCTGATGACGAGCATCGCGTCGTCGTAGACGACTTCGAGATTACGAACTGATAACACTCGGCCTCCTGGTGTGATGGAGACCACACTATTCTCAGGTGTCCGAACATTTCTGTGTTTAGGCCGATTTCTCTGATCATGTTCTCGGCGGCGCCGGGCTGGGCGAAGTCCCTGCGGGTGGCGCCGGAGTCGTGATACGTGAGGCCAGTCCACCGTCCTCGACTTGATTGACCTGCGGCGATGCAGACCCGCGCGAGATCGGGTCCCGCAAGGACGGACGCGGCCAGGCGAGGCGTCGATCGTCTCTACACATGTGTTAACCCCGTAATCGGATCCTGTGGATCGGCCCGGAACCCGGCGTCCGGAGCCTCCTCAGACCAGGGTCCCGACTCGGTCGACGGCGGCCACCGCGTCGGCCACCACCTCCACACCCGGAGCGGCCCCCGGGCGGCGCACGACGACCACCGGCACCCCGAGTTCGGCGGCCACCGCCATCTTCGGCCAGGTGTGCACGCCTCCCGAGTCCTTGGTCACCAGCACGTCCGCCCGGTGCGCGGTGAACAGCGCCCGCTCGCCCTCGGCCGAGTAGGGACCACG
>NZ_JAALDV010000225.1:0-1914 GCF_014145045.1 Dietzia sp. DQ12-76 | reverse complement strand
ATGGTCTCCGAGTCGGGGACGCCGGACACCGTGGAGTCGCCACCGCCGCAGGCGGCCAGCATCCCACCCACCACGACGAGGGCGGCCCCGAGCGCCGCGGACCTGGCCGTCACGAGATCTCCGCCCGTCCACCGGTCACCGTGATCCGGCCGCCCTCGAACTCCATGACCTGGCCGTCACGGGTGGTGCGCAGCGCGCTGGTGGGATAGCCGAGCCGGCCGCGTTCGTAGTCGACCGTGCCCCAGGCGTCGAACACCGGCCCGCGAGGCACGGCGTGCGCACCGGTGCGGGCGGACCAATAGATCGCCCCACCCTGGAAGCGGCTGAAGGCACCGCCCCGGGTGGACAGGGAGATCTCGTCGGTGACCGGGTACCCGAGCTCCGAGTTCTCCGCGCCCGCCTCCCGGTAGGTCGTCAGGATGGCCCCCTTGACGACCCTGGGGCCCGTGGCGGAGGACCAGTAGACGGTCCCGCCCTGGAAGCCCTGGACCACGCCGGGCTTGTTGGGATTGGTGATCTCGTCGGTCGTCGGGTACCCGAGGTCGCCGCGTTCGGCGCCGCGCTCCTGCCACATCGACCTGACCGCCCCACGGATGGCGTGCGCGCCGGTGGCGGGCGACCAGTAGATGACGCCGTTGTGGAACTGGGTGAACCTGCCCCTCCCGTCGGGCGTCGTGGTCTCGCCGGAGGTGGGCAGCC
The DNA here is from genome assembly GCF_014145045.1 of Dietzia sp. DQ12-76. Lineage (NCBI taxonomy): Bacteria > Bacillati > Actinomycetota > Actinomycetes > Mycobacteriales > Dietziaceae > Dietzia > Dietzia sp. DQ12-76. Next base: position 1,215 of record NZ_JAALDV010000225.1, on the reverse strand, counting down.
CGAGCGGGCCGTCAGGACCGCCCTCGGCCTGGTAGGCGGCGCCGATGGCCCCGAGGACCGAGTGCGCGCCCGTCTGCTGCGACCAGAAGGCGCGTCCGAAACGGAAGTCGGTGGCCTTGCCGCCCCGGACGTCGTACTCACCCGTCAGACAGGGGCCCAGACCGGGCTGACGCTCGGCGACGCGGGCGATCTCGCCCTGTGCGGCGCACGGGGGTTCGACGTTCTCGATCCCGACGGCACCCGCGAACTGCGGCCAGGCCTGCATCATCTCGAACTGCCAGTACGGCCACGTGTGCGTGCCCGACGGGCGGAAGTTGGCCGTCACCTCGACACCGGCGGCACGGGCCTTGTTGACGAAGGTCTGGGTGGTCATCCGCGAGAGCAGTTCGAGCCCGTAGCCCGGGAAGTTGGTGGGGATGTCCGGCAGGCCCGACGGCTGGTCCCACGGCCCGGTGTTCCCGCTGCCCGCGGACACGTAGATGCTCCGACCGCGGAGCTTGTCGGTGTGGAGCTTGGGGTCCTGCTCCTGCCACCGGGTCGAACCGAGCGGTCCCCACATGCTCTCGGCCTGGTACCCGCCGGCGTCCTGCATGGCCACTTTGACGGCCTCGGGCATTCCGAAGCTGGTGGTGTCCAGGAATCCCGAGTAGCTGGCCGCGAACCGGAAGTGCTCGGGGTATCGCTGCGCGAGCATCATCGCGGCGGTACCGCCCATGGACAGACCCGCGACGCCGTGCTCGTCGCCCACCCGCCAGTCCCGGGCCAGCAGGGGTGGGAGTTCCTCCATCAGGAACGTCTCCCACTGGTATGCCGAGCCGTTGGCGTCCGCCACCCAGTCGGTGTAGAAGCTCGACTCGCCGCCGACGGGGAGCACGATGATCGCGTTCTTCGCGTCGAAGAACTGGGAGATCTTGGTCTCGAGGGTCCAGCCGCTGGCGTCGTCCCGCGCGCGCAGGCCGTCGAGCAGCAGGAGCGAGGGGTACGTGCGCTCCGGCTCCGCGTTCCATTGCGCCGGGAGCATGAGCTGCACCTGGATGGCCTGCTCCATGGCCGGCGACTGCACCCACAGTGCGACCCGGTTGGCCGTCTTCCACTCGACCCGGTCCAACCGGACCCCCGACGGGATGGTCGTCGGTACGCGCAGGGACGGGGAGTCCACGCGGCTCTCGGCCGGCTCCGCCCCGCCGGCGCCGGTCTGCGCCGGGCCGGCGGTCG
>NZ_JAALDV010000224.1:0-4552 GCF_014145045.1 Dietzia sp. DQ12-76 | reverse complement strand
CCCAGTCGGCCGCACCGCCCGGGCTGGGCCCCGCCGGTACCTCCACGGTCCACGGGGACGTGGCGTCCACCGACACGATGCCCGGTCGCGGGCCGGGAGCGAACCCCGCCGTCGTGGGCGCCCTGACCGGGGCCACGTGTTCCACCGTCTTCGTCGGGACCGACGGCATGCCCGTCGCCCTGTGCACCTCGTACGTGGGACTCCATCCGCCGACCCCGCTCGCGCCGACGGTGAAGCTCTTCCACCCCGAGACCGCGGCGGTGCTGGCGGAGGTGCAGTTGGCCAAGGGCGCACTGCTCGGTGGGGTGTACGGCTACCTCGACGAGCGCGACCGGGTGGTGGTGGCCGACGGCAACCGCAGGCTCCTCGCCGTCGGGCACCATCGCGACCCGGACGGAACCTGGCGGATGTCGGTCGAGGTCCTGGCCGACCTCTCGGCGGGCGTCCCGGACGGGGACGCGGTGACCGGCCTGATCCCCGCCTTCGACGGACGGATCTGGTTCGCGACCTCGGGCGGGGTGGTGGGAACCGTTCTCCCCGGCGACGACGACACCGTGCGCACCCTCGCCCTGCCGGCAGGGGAGAGGATCACCAACGGGCTGACCGTCCGGCCGGGTGGCGCCTCGGTGATCACGACCCGTGCGCTCTACGAGGTCGACGCGGCGCCCGACGGGAGCCCGCAGGTGCGGTGGCGGCACGGCTACGAGGTGGGCCCGGCACGCAAGCCCGGCCTGCTGGCTCACGGTTCCGGAACCACGCCCACCTACTTCGGCCCGGGTGACTCGCTGGTGGCGATCACCGATGACGCCGAGCATCCCGATCTGATCGTCCTGCGTCGCGGCGACGGTTCGCAGGTGTGCAGGATGCCGGCGTTCGCCACGTCACTCGCACCGGCCTCCGCCGCCCCGGACGGTGTGGTGATCGAGGGGCCGGCGGCCACGGAGAACTCAATCATCGCGGTCGGCGATGCGTTGGTGCTGGTCAACACGTACGGGTACGAGTACCCGCCGTTCGCCGTCGACGGCCCGGCCGTGCCCGCGTCCGCCCCGTACACGGGGGGAATGACCCGCATCGACGTGCGGAGCGACGGGGCCGGGGGAGTGGGGGGTGCCTGCTCACGGGCATGGACCTCACTCGCACGCACCGCCTCGTTGCCCAAGCTCACCACGGGTGACGGGCAGATTCACGCCCTGGCATACGGCCCCTCGGGGGTGCATCCCGCCCTGGATCAGGGGCTGGCGCAGAAGTTCGGTCCGGTGGACGTGACCTCGACGGATGTGGAGACCGGCGTGGAGGTGGCCCGTTCCTTCGTCGGCGTGGCCCCGCTGGACGAGCCGATGGAGCTCACCGGGACCATCGTCTCCCGCGGCGACGGGGCAGGAGTGATGTGGCAACCCACCCTCACCCGGATGCTCCGGATCGGGCCGACGACCGAGGGCTCGCGGTGACTCAGTCGGTGGGGCGGACCACGGCGACAGCGCACGGCGCGGTCTGGAGCAGGCGTCGACTGACCGATCCCAGCAACAGTCCGGCGAACCCGCCGTGCCCGCGTGACCCGGTCACCAGGAGTGCGGCCCCCGAGGCCTCGGTGGCGATGGTCGTGGCGGGTTCACCGACGACGAGGACCAGGTCGACGGGCACTCCCGGATGGCGGGCCTCATGTGGGGCGAGGGCGTCGGTGACGGCCTTCTCGTCCTCGGCGAGGACATCCTCCGCGAGCTGATCGAGGTCGAACAGCGACGCGCCCGGCAGGCGGGGGGCCTCGACGGAGTGGACGACACGCAGAGTGGTGCCACGGCGTTCGGCCTCGGCGAAGGCGAACGCCGCGGCCGGGTCCCCGGCCTCGGACCCGTCGGCGGCCAGCACCACCGGGCCGCTGTCGTGGCCCTCCGGCGTGCGCGGGGTGATCACGAGGACGGGGCACCTGGCGTGTTCGACCACCCCGGCCGAGGTGGATCCCATGGCGAAGTCCTCGCGGGCCGTCAGGCCGCGGCTGCCCACCACGATCGCCGAGGCATACCCCGTGGTCTCGACGAGCGCGCCGACGGGACTGTCGGCCACGACGCGGTAGGTCGTGGGGACCTGTCCGACGAGGTCGGCCAGTTGGTCCCGCATGGCGCCCTCGACGTTCGCGCGGGCGGTCTCGTCGAAGGCGACGACCCGACCGACGGCGCGGTCGGCGGAGATCACCTCGAGAGTCGTGTGATGGTCACGTGCCCAGGTCGCGGCCCAGGACACGGCCCGGCGGGCATCCCGCGACCCGTCGTAGCCGCACACGACCGGTCCGGTGGCGGTCTCCGTCATGGCGTCCTCCTGCGGGTTCGGCGTCGTGGATCAGCCTAGTCGGCGGGCGCGGGGGCGGAAACGAGAGTCGATGCCCGCCGATCGGCATCGTTACCAAAGCGGAACCAGTCCTTTTCTGGACTAGTTCCAATTAGTTGGCTACAGTGGACACCATGACGACGGACGTGCAGGATCCGGGAGCGCAGCTCCGGTCGGCCGGGCTGAGGGTCACCTCTCCCCGGCTGGCGGTCCTCGCCGTCGTCGACAGTCGTCCCCACATCGCGGCGGAAGACGTCGCGGTACTGGTCCGGGAGCGGCTGGGCGCGGTCTCCACACAGACCGTCTACGACGCGCTGCGTGTGTGTACCGATGTCGGCCTCATGCGACGCATCGAACCGGCCGGTTCGCCGGCGCGGTACGAGCGTCGCACCGGGGACAACCATCACCACCTCGTGTGCCGGCAGTGTGGCCGGATCGAGGATGTCGAATGCGCGGTAGGGCACGCACCCTGCCTGCAGGCGGACCACGATCACGGCTTCCTGATCGACGAGGCCGAGGTCAACTACTGGGGCACATGTCCCGAATGTCAGGCGGGCGGCGCCCGTCTCGGTGAAGATTGAGACCTAGACCACACCGCCCATCACCCCACCACCTCGAGGAGCATCAGACGTGACCACGCATCCCGCCGACCGCGGCGTACGCGACTTCCAGCCCAACTCCGCCACCACCACCGACAGCGGACAGCCGGTTCCGAGCGATGAGTTCAGCGCCCGGCTCGGTGAGTTGGGTCCGCAGCCGATCCACGACTTCTACCTGATCGAGAAGCTCGCCCACTTCAACCGCGAGAACGTCCCGGAGCGGCTGCCGCACGCCAAGGGCTCCGGCGCCTTCGGCGAGTTCGTCACCACCGAGGACGTCTCGGACATCACCTGCGCCGGGCTGTTCCAGAAGGGCGTGACCACCCCGATGCTCGCCCGCTTCTCCACCGTCGCCGGCGAGAAGGGCAGCCCGGACACCTGGCGCGACCCGCGCGGTTTCGCGCTGAAGTTCTACACCGACGAGGGCAACTACGACATGGTCGGCAACAACACGCCGGTCTTCTTCGTCCGCGACGCCCTCAAGTTCCCGGACTTCATTCACTCGCAGCGCCGCAAGAACGCCTCCGGCCTGCGCAACCACGCCATGCAGTGGGACTTCTGGACCCTCAGCCCCGAGTCGACCCACCAGGTCACCTGGCTCATGGGCGACCGCGGCATCCCCGCCACCTGGCGCCACATGGACGGCTTCGGCTCGCACACCTACCAGTTCATCAACGCCGAAGGCGTGCGGCACTGGGTCAAGTTCCACTTCAAGACCAACCAGGGCATCGACTTCCTCACCCAGGCCGAGGCCGACAAGCTCGCCGGGGAGAACGCCGACTACCACCGCCAGGACCTCTACGAGTCCATCAGCAAGGGCGAGTTCCCGTCGTGGGACCTGCACGTCCAGGTGATGCCGGTCGACGAGGCGGCGACCTACCGCTTCAACCCGTTCGACCTCACCAAGGTCTGGTCGCAGAAGGACTACCCGCTGCGCAAGATCGGCACCATGACGCTGAACCGGAACCCGCAGAACCACCACGCCCAGATCGAGCAGGCCGCGTTCGCGCCGACCAACATCGTCAAGGGCATCGGCTTCTCGCCGGACAAGATGCTGCTCGGCCGCGTCTTCGCGTACCCGGACATCCAGCGCTACCGCATCGGCGCCAACTACCAGCAGATTCCGGTCAACCGCCCGCTCTCGCCGGTGAACTCCTACTCCAAGGAGGGCTCCATGCAGTACGAGTTCCCGCACCCGGCGCAGGCCGAGTACGCCCCCAACACCCTCGACGGCCCCGCCGCGGACAAGGCCCAGGCCTTCGACTTCGGTGACTGGGACACCAAGGGCTCCGAGATCTACCGTGGGGACGTCTCGCCGCACTCCGACGACACCGATCAGGCGCAGGCGACGACGCTCTACCGCGAGGTCCTCGACGACGCCGCCCGCGGTCGTCTGGCGGGCAACATCGCCGGCCACGTGAGCAAGATCGACCCGTCGGAGACCGAGCTCCTCGAGCGCGTCTACGCCTACTGGGCCGCTGTGGACCCCGGGCTGTGCGAGGCGGTCAAGGCCGGCGTCGAGTCCGGTCCGCGCGGCAACCACCGTCGCCAGGAGTGACGACGCCGTAGTCCGGCGAGGCCGGCACGGGTGGTGCGAAGGGCCCGATCCCGCGACCGGCGGGGTCGGGCCC